>JAFYHC010000028.1 GCA_017539385.1 Solobacterium sp.
ATTTTAGCATACCCCTTCCATCCATCCCTTCCATGGGTAAAAAAGATATATCCCGCAGGATATATCTTCGTGATCACAGTTGCACAATACGGGCAAGCGATTCGGCATCCATGTGCACACGGGTGCCATTCATACGTGCATCCTCTTTGACCGCATCATATGCCCTCTGCAGTGTCTCTTTGCGCACGGTAATGTCTTTTAAGAGATTCATCAGCCATGCATCAAATGCATCGGTATCCGCAAAGCCCGCCGCTTCCATTAACGGTGTACTGTCTTCCTCGTAAGCTTCTTTGACAAAGCGCGACAGGAACAGACCGCAGGCAGGTCCATGGCGGACCTGATCGTCATAGGTCACGATGTAGGACAGTGCATGCGGGATGGATGTTCCGGTCTGGGCAATTGCCATGCCGGCAAATGTGGAAGCCCGCATCAATGTGCCGTAATCCAGTTCATCGATCGGACGTGTTTCGTCCAGGACATCTTTGACGGATGCCCAGATCTTCAGTCCTTCGATTACCAGTGCCCGGCTGTATGCGTCTGCCTGTATAGACAGATAGCTTTCCATCATATGCGCCAGTGCATCGATCGATGTATTGACGATCATGGACAGCTTTGCATTGGCAAGGTATTTCCCATCCACCAGTGCCAGGGTCGGGAAGATCTTATGGGGGATGGACTTTTTCGTCTTATTCTCATGCAGGGTCAATACCGATACACCCGTCACCTCAGAACCGGTCCCGCACGTAGTCGGCACCGCCGCCACCGGGACTGCTTCCGTAGGAATGGATGCGTCATAGAGATCTGCTGTTTCGGGATCCTGCTGCTTTAACAGGGAGGCCGCCGCTTTGGCCGCATCGATTGGGGATCCGCCGCCGATGCCGATCACATAATCGCAGCCTGCTTCTTTCCCGCGCATTGCGGCTTTGCGCACCGTTTCTACCGAGGGATTCTCTTCGACACCGGAGAAAATGCAGTATTCCGTTCCATACATCTCCAGCGCCATGCATACATCGCCCAGTGCGCCATTGCGCTCTGCCGATTTATGTCCGGTCACGATCAGTGCTTTCCTGCCAAGAGAAGCAAGATCTTCGCCATGGCGGGCAACGCACTCCGGTTCATCATACAGTCTTACAGGCATATAGAATTTCATAGCTGTTCTCCTTTTCCTTTTAAATCATACGATGCCGGACCGGGAAATCAAAATAGGTGTCCGGATACGGTTCATCTTTCAGTGTATAATGCCACCACTCTTCTGCTAACGGCATAAATCCATGTGCTTCCATCACTTCCCGCAGCAGGCGCCGGTTGGCCAGCTGATCTTCGCTCAGATCCGCATACGCAGTAGCACTGGATGGATCAAAGCGGTCAAAGGATCCGCCCATGTCTGCTTCCTGCATCGTTTTGCGATTGACCAGTGTCAGATCAACGGTGCTGCCTCTGGTATGGGACGAGCGTGCATCAATATAGCCAAGAGCAAACAGATCTTTCTTATCCACAGCCGGATAGAAGACTTCCTTCATGCGGGTATCCTGCAGGTCTTCTGCCCAGCGCACAAAGTGGTCCACGGCTCTCTGGGGACGGAATGCATCCCATATCTTCAGGATATACCCGCGGGCATAAAAATCGTCTTCCGCTTCTTTGAGCGCTTGTGCGGCAGGTGCACATAACAGTGCGGCTGCTTCCTCATATCCATCGATCACATCCCCGACAAAGTTATACGCAGATGCATAGCGGATATCAAAGACAGCATACTGCAGAACATCCTGCAGATCTTTGAAATTCACGGTTCTTTTCGTCTTTATATACATATATACCGTTCTCCTGTTTCCATCATACCCCAAATTCATGCGTTCATGGGGCTTTCGTTTGCATTCCCTCATTAATGCTGTTACGATTGACAGGATACTCAGGGAGGATCAATCCGTATGATCGAAAACATCACTGTCCTTGCGGCAGATATTGATATGACACTCACCTTCAAGGGAGCTCCCCTTCCCCAGTCCGTAAAAGATGCCTTTATCATCCTGCATGATAACGGAGTAAAACTGGGTCTGGCAACCGGACGGGAACTGACCGATGCCCTGAAAAACCAGGGAAAGACATGGGGGCTGCCGTTTGAATTCGATTTTGTGATCGGAATGAACGGCGGAATGCTGTATGACCGGGAAGATGACTACAGCTGGTCGATCCCGTTAATGGATGAACAGGAAATGAAAGACATCCTGACATGGATGATGCCGTTGATCGATAAGTACAAGATCGCTGTCAATGCCGAGGGCGGTGCCAATCACAGCGCCATGAATATCAATGGCGAACTGCTGGAATCCGCAAAGCGCCACGGCTTCATCTTCGAAGATAAGACAGGTGATGTGGATGGCTTTTGTGAAAAAGGCGCCTATAAGTTCCTGTTCCGTTCGGAACCGGAATACGCCGATGAGATCCGCTCCCGCTTCCTGGAGAAATTCGGCAAAGACCACCAGATGGTCGCAACATTCCCGGGAACCGTTGAAGCCATGCACAAGGGCTTTGACAAAGGCAGCGGACTGCGCAAATATGCCGACCGGCACGGCATCGGCCGCAACGAGATCATTGCCTTTGGTGATAACGAGAATGACAATGCCCTCCTGACAGTCGCAGGATGGGGCGTTGCACTGAAAAATGCGGACGAAAAGACAAAAGAGATCGCCGATGACATCACCTTTGATACATGCAAAGACGGCGGTGTCGGCACATATCTGAAAAAGTATTATATTGATCCGAAAGGACTGAAACGGAAAGAAGGAACGAAATGAAACCGTATCGTATCTTTGTCATCAATCCCGGTTCCACCTCAACGAAACTGGCGTTATATGAGAATGATGTCAATCAGTTTGAATGTGATGTCTTCCACGATTCTTCCATCCTGAAGACATTCCCGACCTTCAATGATCAGATTCCCTACCGGATGCAGGTCATTCAGGAATTCCTGAAAGACAATGGCATTGACCTGACCGGCATCGATGCCATTGCGGCAAGAGGCGGCGGCTTCTATCCGGTCGAAGGCGGCACATATGAGATCAGCGAACAGATGATCCAGGATGCGCATGACTGCGTATGCGGTCTGTACCACGCATCCATGCTGGGCGTACAGATGGCAAAAGAAGTACAGAAGATCTATGGCGGAAAGATGTATGTCATCGATCCGACCTGCTCCGATGAGCTGCAGGATCTTGCCCGCATGACCGGCATCAAGGGAATCTACCGGCATTCCGCTACGCACTTTCTGAATCTGAAGGCAGCCTGCCGTACCTATGCGGCTTCTGTCGGCAGAAAGTACAAAGATATGAATCTGATCGCCTGTCATATTGACGGCGGCATCACGATCACCGCACACCGGCACGGACGCATGATCGATGCCAATGACGGAGGCGGCGGCGAAGGTCCGTATACCCCTACCCGCATGGGCGGCATGGCAGTTACCGATGTACTGCGCTTTGCCTATGACATTCCAAAAGAAGAACTGCGCTCCCTCTGTTCGCAGACCGGCGGCTTCTCTTCCTGGTTCGGCACATCGAATTCCGATACCGTTCATGCCATGGTCGAAGCCGGTGATCCCAAGGCTGTCATGGTATGGAACGGCATGATCTACCGCGTTGCCAAATGCATCGGTGAAATGGCCATGGTACTGCATGGCGAAGTCGACGGTATCGTGCTGACCGGCGGACTGATGCGCTTCAATGATGTCTATGAGCAATTGAAAGAAAGCTGCGGATGGCTGGCACCGATCGCCGTCTATCCCGGTGAATTTGAAATGGAAGCACTCGCCAAAGGCGTATTACGCGTACTGAGCGGGGAAGAAGAAGCCAAGACCTATTCGGGACACCCGGTCTGGCAGGGATTCCCCTTCGATCAGGACTGACAGGTTTCTGCACGATGCAGAAACCTTCAGCTTGTTGACAAAGTGGGTTCTTTCCAATAAAAAGAGCCTACTTTTTTGTTGCCCAGAGTGTATGGAATGATTTCCATCAGATTTTTGCAATCAATTGTGCTTTTTGCCGAGAAAAAAATAAGGCTCATTTGAGCCAACCTGCCATCTTCTTTAAATTATGGCAGCTGAAAATGATCAGCGCCTGATGCTGATTTTTTTTCAAACCTCTTAAACGTGTGTAACGCAGACAATGATTCTCTTTTGACATGGCAAACACACGTTCTATCGTTTCTTTCCTTTGCGGGTATATCTGCTTCCACTCTGCCGTATGCCGTATTATTTCACACCGATCCATGTATTCTGCCCACACATGCCGCAAGATACTCTTCTGATGGTTCTTGCTGTTTGTGCACCTTTCAAGCATCGGACAGTTTTTGCATTTCTTTGGATCGCTCTTGTACTCCTTATACCCATTTCGGCCGGTCGTTGTATACTTCAATACTTCTCCATTAGGGCATACATATTCATTTTTGACACTGTCATATCTGAACTCGTTTTTCTTGAAAAACCCGTCTTTTGTCATTGGCCTTTTATAGGGCATGTAGGGAGTCTGACCGTTCTCTATGATTTCTCTGGCTATTGCCGGAGTTTTATATCCTGAATCCAGACATACATTCTTGATTTTATTTCCGAATTGCTCACACAGGGGTTCATATGCATCATAGAAACTTACACTGTCGTGTACATTCCCGGCCACAGTTGAAGCACTCAATACGAAACCTTTTGTGTCACAGAATGTCTGAACACAGTATGCAAAGCACTCTTCGTGGTCTCCCTTATGGAAGTTGCCGGATTCAGGATCCGTTATGCTCTGTTTGATCGTCTTTTTCTCTGTTCGTTCTGTTACTTCGCCCGTTTCTTCATCGTATTCATATTCCGTGCGCCGTAATGCTTCGAACTCTTTATGACCACTTTCTCTTCGGGTTTTATTGATCTCATCAAGCAGATCATCCTCAAACTTTTTCTTCGTAAGCTCAACTTCCTCTGATCTGCTTTTTCTTTTATTGGCACTTGCTTTTACATGCGTAGAGTCGCCAAATACCGTCTCCGGTTTGACAAACCCATGCTCTATCGCCTGCCCCAGTATCTTTTTAAAGATCTTGTCAAATATGTCACTGTCCTTATATCTGCGAACATAATTTTTGGTCCATGTCGAATAATTAGGCACTGGTTCATCGATATCGATGCCAAGAAACCACCTGTATGCCAGATTAACCTGGATCTCCCGGCATGTTCTCCGCATTGAGTTTATGCCAAACGTATAATTAATCATTATCATCTTTATTAATACAACGGGATCTATGCTGGGACGTCCGAATGAACTGTAAAGATCTTTTACTTCTGGATATATAAATGTCCAGTCAACAGCTCTCTCAAGTTTTCTTATCTCATGATCAAGCGGAACGAGTTCTTCGATTGTACTGAAAATAAAATGATCTTTTTTGATATTGCAGCGATTAGTCATAACCATAAAAAACCTCCATACATCCACCTATATTATACCATGCGTGCATGTATTTGTGGAGAAAAAAACAG
>JAFYHC010000029.1 GCA_017539385.1 Solobacterium sp.
CCGCTGCAACGATTTGCAGATATGGAGCGTTTTGTTTTCAAAGTCAATGTCTTCCGGTGTCAAAGCCATGAGTTCTCCGATCCTGAGACCGCACCAGAAGAGAACTTCAAACGCCATATAGATGATTGGTTTGTTGCTGATAGCTTCTGAAAACCTTCGATACTCATCCACTGTCCAGACATTCGGTTCTTTCACCTCATCATTCTTGATCGTCCCAACGATCTGCGCCGGATTCATATACAGGCCATAATAACGAACCGCATGATTGAAAATAGAACTCAGCTGCGCATGGGTTGCCCTTAATGTTTCTTTTGAATATTTCCTTCCAGTCTTACACGTCTTCGTCAGCATCTCATTCTGCCATTTCATAACTTCTTTCGGGGTTATATCCGCAAGTCGGAAATCATCAAAATACGGACGTATGCAGTTTTCTATCACGTTTTTCTTTGTAAGAAACGTGGATGGCTTCGTATTCTGCCTGCGATCTTCATAATAAATCTCTATGAAATCTCTGAAACGGATGCTGGGGTTGCCCTTCTTTTGCGATATGAAGGAGGATTCATATTCCTTCGCTTCTTTCTTTGTCGCAAAGTTCCTTTTGAACAGACGTCTTTCTTTACCATCCCAGTCCTGATAGCGTTTGGAAACATACCAGGTCCCTGTTTTATTGTCTTTGTAAACCGGCATATTCTTTTCTGGTGCCTCCATACATCTTTTCACGGAAATAATTGCGATTCACTTTTCCAGGAATGACAATATAGCCCTTTTCTTTAAGTTCCTTATTCAGAACTTTAATCAGTTTGTAAGCGTAGGCTTTTGAAGACCCAAGTTCTTCTGCAACATCTGCCGCGCTTAAAAATGTTCTGTTATCCACAATATCTACTCCTTTCCACACAGTAAATTATTTTCTTTACTGTATACATAGTTTAGTAAAGTTTTTAATTTACGTCAATATCAAACAGTAAAGTTTTTAATTTACATAATCAAATAGCATATGCTAGAATATTCATGATAAGGAAGGAGGTTTCGTGTTATGGAACTGACTATGGGCGATCGAATTCGCTTCGTCAGACAGTTCCGGGGATTAACGCAGACAGAGTTAGCTGAAAAGGTTGGATTGCCTCCTGGCGAAAACGGCCGGATCCGTATTTCCCAATACGAAAACGGAACTCATGTTCCGAAAGAAGAGATGCTGGAAAAGATCAGTTCAGTATTAGGTGTTACTTCGCTATATCTAAGCAGCAAGCCTCATACGAACATGCTGGACTTTGCATTTCACCTGCTGGAGTATGATCGTGATTTCCCGATTTTGATTGAAAAGCATGGGAAAGATGATTACTCTCTGCATTTCAGCAATGAACTTATGTTTGATTTTCTGGATGATTGGATTCAAAAGAAAGCGGATTTAGAAGAAGGCAGAATCAGCAAAGAAGATTACATAGAGTGGACAATCAATTTCAAATAATTACATAACTGCCAGCATTTATCATTCATATATATTCCGGCTCCGGGTCCTGATCAAACCGCGGAGAATACACCGAATTACCCACTCACAATAGTGTTATTCCAGAAAATGGTATCAAAATGGTATCAGACAAATTCCCGGATACTGAAAAAGTCGTCACATGGACGGCTTTTTTTCATAGATTTAATAGTTTTTATGGGTTTCAGACATCAAAATTGGCTGTTATACGCTGGTTTTCTCCCACTTTGGATGTACATCAAAGCCTTGTTGAACTATTCCCACTCGATTGTTCCCGGCGGCTTGGATGTAATATCCAGAGCCACGCGGTTTACGTGCGGTACCTCATTGACAATACGGGAAGAGATGCGGTCCAGTACATCGTATGGGATGCGTGCCCAGTCTGCTGTCATACCGTCAATGGAAGTGACAGCACGTACCACGACTGTATAATCGTAGGTTCTCTGATCACCCATGACACCGACAGAACGAATATCCGGAAGACAGGTAAAATACTGCCAGATTTCACGATGCAGACCGGCTTTGTGGATCTCTTCCCGCAGGATCGCGTCGGATTCACGGACGATCTCCAGTTTTTCGCGGGTAATCTTTCCCAGGACACGAATGCCGAGACCGGGACCCGGGAACGGCTGCCGCCATACCATCTCTTCCGGAAGACCAAGCTGTGTGCCAAGTTCACGCACTTCGTCCTTGAACAGTGTGTTCAATGGTTCGATCAGTTTGAACTTCATCTTCTTGGGCAGGCCTTTGACATTGTGATGAGATTTGATCGTCTGTGCGGTCATTGTGCCGCTTTCGATCACATCGGTATAGAGCGTGCCCTGGGCAAGCCAGTGGATATCGGTATCCTGCACGATCTTTTTGATTTCATCGCGGAAAGTATATACAAACTCATTGCCGATGATCTTGCGCTTGCGCTCCGGGTCTCTTGCGTGTTCAAGGCGGGCAAGGAAGCGCTCGGATGCATCGATTCGTATAACATTCAGATCCATGTTTCGGGCAAAGGTATCCATGACGGAATCGGCTTCCCCTTTGCGCAGAAGACCATGGTCAATAAACATGCAGTAGAGGTTTTTGCCAATTGCCTTATGCAGTAATGCAGCAACAACAGAAGAATCCACGCCGCCGGAAAGTCCCAGCAGGACTTTATCATCTTTGACTTCCTTGCGGATCAGTTCGACCTGGGTGTCAATGAAGTCCGCCATGGACCAGTTGGCTTCGGCGTGGCAGACGCAGAAGACGAAGTTCTGCAGCATCTGCAGTCCGTATTCACTGTTGCGGACTTCGGGATGGAACTGCACTGTATAGATCTGCCGCTTCTCATCCGCACTTGCCGCAAAGGGACATGTATCGGAAGAAGCGATGCGTACAAAGCCATCGGCCAGGCGCGAAACCTGATCACCATGGCTCATCCATACTGTCTGATTCGCCGGAAGATCGGCGAACAGCGGGCAGTCTTCTGCCTGGATCTCTGCTCTTCCGTATTCCCGCTTTGTGCTGGGAGTGACTTCTCCGCCCAGCATGTAGTGCGTCATCTGCATGCCATAGCAGATACCAAGAAGCGGGATGCCCGCGTTAAAGATAGCCGGATCGCATTTTGGAGCATTTTCGTCATATACACTGTTGGGGCCGCCGGAGAAGACAATGCCCTTTACATTTCCTTTTGCAAGAATTTCATCCAGCGTCAGATTCCCGGGACACAATTCACTGTATACATGAAATTCACGGATCCGCCGGGCAATCAGCTGGTTGTACTGACTTCCAAAGTCAAGAACGATAATCGTATCTGCCATAGTCATTCCTCCTGTTTGCGCTATTATACACGAGAATGCCTGCATGTCACGTTAATTTTTGCGGCTGTCTCAATGAAGCGTGAAAATAACGGATGGGCTTTGTCCGGTCTGCTTTTGAATTCCGGATGATACTGCACCCCGACAAAGAATCTGCAGGCAGGATTTTCTACCGCTTCTACAAGGCTGTTATCCGGAGATGTTCCGGCAATGACCATGCCATTGCGTTCAAAGTCACTCCGGTATGCATTGTTAAATTCATAACGGTGACGATGGCGTTCCTGCACCATGTTCACTCCATAGCACTCCCGCAGCAGTGTTCCCTGTTTCAATACGCAGGGATACGCCCCAAGGCGCATCGTGCCGCCTTTGTCCATTGCATCATTCTGATCAGGCATATAATCGATGACTTTATGCAGAGAGGATGCATCGAATTCACCGGAATTGGCATCGGTATAGCCGATGACATTGCGGGCAAATTCGATCACGCTGATCTGCATTCCCAGGCATAAGCCAAGATAGGGAATATCCTGTTCTCTTGCATAGCGGGCAGCCAGGATCATGCCTTCGATACCGCGGGCTCCGAAACCGCCCGGCACGCAGATTCCCTGTACATCCTGCAGAAGACTGCTGCAGTTTTCGGCTGTGATCTCTTCCGATTCGATCCAGCGGATCTCCACCTTGGTGCCGTTTGCGTAACCGGCATGTTTCAGGGACTCCATGACCGAGAGATATGCATCATGAAGGCGCACATATTTGCCGACAAGCGCAATGGTCACGCATCCCTTTACCCCATGGATGCGCTCCACCATTTCTTTCCAATGCGACAGATCGATGGCATGCGCCGCGAGATGCAGGGTGCGGCATACGATTCCCGAAAAATTCTGTTCTTCCAGCATGAGCGGTGCTTCATAAAGATCATTGACGGTACGGTTGACGATCACGCAGTCTCTTCGCACGTTACAGAACAAAGAAATCTTGTCGATCACCTCCTGCGGCAGTCGGCCGTCACACCGCGCGACGATGATATCCGGACGCACACCCGCAACCTGCAGATCTTTGACGGAGTGCTGGGTGGGTTTGGACTTGTATTCATCCGATCCGGTAATATACGGGATCAGCGTGACATGAATGAAACATACATCATCCGGATATTCCAGAGAGATCTGCCGAATTGCTTCGATGAACGGCTGTGATTCGATATCACCGACAGTACCGCCGATTTCCGTGATGACCACATCTGCATCTGCACGCCGTCCCACATGATAGATAAACCGCTTGATCTCATCTGTTACATGGGGAATGATCTGTACGGTGGAGCCAAGATATTCTCCTCTTCTTTCCTTATTCAGTACATTCCAGTACACCTTTCCGGTCGTCAGATTGGAATACCGGTTCAGGTTTTCATCAATAAAGCGTTCATAATGTCCAAGATCCAGGTCCGTCTCAGCACCGTCTTCGGTCACAAAGACTTCCCCATGCTGGTACGGGGACATCGTTCCGGGATCCACATTGATGTAGGGATCGAGTTTCTGCGATATCACCCGATAGCCTCTCTGTTTGAGAAGCCGTCCCAGTGACGCTGCCGTAATGCCTTTGCCAAGTCCGGAAACCACACCGCCGGTCACAAAAATATACTTCATACACTACTCCTTTCACGCAAAAAAGAGGGCATTAAATCCAACGGCAATGAGCCGTTTTTTTTAATGTCCTCTTACAGACTTTCCGTGTCTTTTACGACATCGATATTATATGCCTGCATGCGGTGCTGTGCAACATTTTTTTCGTTGAGAAGACGTACTTTTTCCAGTTCCACACGAGTGATATGGCAATAGCCGAAGGGATGTTTATCCAGGTATTTCTGGTGATATTCTTCGGCTTCATAGAAGCAGGACAGCGGTTTGATCTCCGTATGGAATTCGCTGTATTCTTTCTGCTTTTCCCGCACATATGCCTCTATGGTCTTTCTGCTATCTTCCTCGCGCCAGTAAATGCCGGTCTGGTATTGGGTGCCGACATCGTTTCCCTGTCGGTTCTGGACCGTGGGATCGATACAGAGAAAGAAGGCGTCCAGAAGCGTTTTCAGCGGCGTTAGAGAGGGATCGTAGGTGACCCGGACACATTCCCGGTATCCCGTGTCCCCGCGCAGTACGCGCTCATATACGGGATCTGTGACGGTTCCATTGGCATAGCCGACGCATGTTTCACTGACCCCGTCCAGCATCTGAAAGATGCGTTCTGTGCCCCAGAAGCATCCTCCGGCAAAGTAGATGACCTGCTGTCCCATCGGCGGCACATAGCTGTCATCTTTTACTGTTGTGCGCTGTTCATGGCTGTAGAAGCGCTCTTTCTCATTCTCCGCATCAATGGCAAAACCGGCATGTTCGAGAATATGCCATGCGTCTGTCTGTTCTTTCTCCACACGGGCACGGATCACGCTTCTGCCCAGTGTCTCATGGGCATATTTTACAAACATGCGCACCCCATCGGCCCCGATATGCCGGCCCCGGAATGGCGGATGTACTGCAAATGTCAGCTGTTCATCCTGCAGTGTAATCGTACCAGCTTCTTCCCCGTTAACCAGGATCTGCCATGTATCGGCAGTTTTCTGCTGCAGTTTCATTCAGTTTGCCTCTTCGGCCTGTTTCAGCACATCCACCAGGCCGTCTTTGGGAAGATATCCGGGAATATAACCCAGGAAATTTCCGTCTTTCTTAAATACATATGTCGTCGGATAGCCGCTGACCTGGTACATATTTGTGACCTGATAGGACGTATCATAGAGGATCGTCATCGTATAGCCGGCAGACTTCATCGTCTTTTCAACCTGCTCTATCGTGCCTTCTCCATTGAGTCCCGGTGCAGCGATCAGTATGATTTCCACATTCTTATCATTCATATGCACTTCCTGCAGATCCGGGAGTTCCAGATTGCAGTAATGGCACCATGTACCGAAGAAATTCAGCAGAACGGTCTTTCCTTTGTATTCGGAAAGCGTATGGGAGTTTCCCTGTCCGTCTTTCAGCGTGAAGCCATACTTCTCCATATCCGTTTCTTTGGCCGTTCCCTCTTCTGTTCCTTCATCCGTTCCTTCTGCTGTCCCTTCGTCGGACTGTTCCTGCGGCTGTGTTTCTGCGGGAACAACAGCATTCATGGCAGAGATGCGCGTAAATGCCTGCATCAGCATCCAGCATCCCATTCCCGCAACGATCACGCCGCTGAGTATGCCGGTATACTTCACGATATTGCGCTTTTCTTTTAAGAAGCGCAGAACCTCTTCCGTAAACAGTCCCAGCAGCACAAAGATGCTGATAAAGCCCAGTGCATAGCTTGCAATATAGAGGAAACCGGTCAGTTTGTTTTCTGCCGAAGACGCTAACAGGATCGCCTGTGCCAGCATCGGACCGATGCAGGGAGACCAGGCAAAGGAAAAGAAGAAACCGGTCAGCCATGCCTTGAACGGCGTCATTTTCCCTTCGAAGCGCTGATTGGCACTGTAGGTATTCTGCAGGAACGGGATACGGATCACATTCAGCGATACCAGTCCCATAAACAGCAGTACGATTCCCCCGACCAATTGGAAGACGATCTCATTCTTCGTAAAGAAATCATGCAGGAAACCGGACGTCAGGCCGGCAAGAAAGAATACGGTGCAGATGCCCAGTACAAATGCGATCGTATACAGGAACGTGCGCATCCGGGAAGGCTTTTCCCCTTCTCTGGATGTATCACGGATCAGATACGCCATGTACAGCGGCACCAGCGGCAGTACACATGGTGTAAAAAAGGAAAGCAGGCCTTCAAGGAAAAGGCCTGTAAATGCAAATCCACCGGTCATATGCATCCTCCTATTCCACAAAATGGAGCATTGCAAACACAAGCATCATAATGCCGAGAGCGATCCGGTAATATCCAAACAGCGTAAAATCATTCCTGCGTATATAGGAAAGCATCTGCCGGATCACCAGTACCGATACTATAAAAGCCGATACCAGACCTGCAAGCAGAATGACCACGGCAGCTGTATTCAGCGCGATACGCATTTTCAGCAGTTTCAATAACCCTGCTCCAAACATGACGGGAATTGCCATGAAGAAGGAGAATTCCGCTGCTGTAGTGCGGTTATATCCCTGCAGAGTGCCGGCCAGGATCGTCACCCCGGAACGGCTGGTGCCGGGAATCAGTGCAAGCATCTGGGCAAGCCCGGTGATCAATGCACTCTGATACGTGATCTGACGGGTATTTTTCACTGTCACAGGACGCTGCATTTTTTCAATCAGGATAAACAGGATCCCATACACGATCAAAGCCGCAGCGATCACATAGACCGAATGCATCTTTGCATCGATCCAGTCATCCAGAAACACCCCTGCAAGAGCAGCCGGGAATGTCGCTAACAGGATCTTGATCCATGTACGCAGGATCCCGTTGCGGCTTTTATCATTTAGTTTTCTGCTGAATGGATTCAGCCGGCGTATAAACAGCAGCATAACTGCCAGAATACTGCCCAGCTGGATCACCACACTGTACATTTCCCAGAATGCTTCATTGGATGCCTGATCGGCAAATACACGCAGAGGCATGAAGTTGTTCATCAGAAGCAGATGTCCGGTGCTGCTGATGGGCAGCCACTCCGTTATGCCCTGGACAATGCCATAAATCAGTGACTTGATGAGATTCCATACAAGTGTCATATACTGTCTGCCCCCTTCCAGAGAGTATTGTTATTCTTCGATCCTTCCGGCTTCTTCCAGATCTCTGCGGATATCACCGCATACAGATGCAAACTCCCCGCTTTCGCTCATGCGCCACATCCAGTTGGGTGCACCGACAGTACCGGGTGTATTCAGCCGTGCTTCGTGTCCCTTATGGAGCCAGTCTGCCATCGGGATAATGACCATGTCAGCCGCAGAATGCAGGCTGTAGCGGATCACATCATGTACAAAACTGCCGCTGTCATAGCCCATGCGTTTCAGGCAATGGCGCATCTGTCTCTGTACAGCCGGCTTAAAACCGCGGTACCAGGAGAAGATCGGATCGTTGTCATGGGTGCCGGTATAGACTGACAGATGTTCTCTGTCCTCAGGCATCCCGCTGGAATCAAAGGAGAACTGAATGACACGCATGCCGCGGAAATTGTAATGATCGCGCAGTACGTGAACTTCATAGCGCAGATCACCAAGATCTTCCGCCACGATCTCCATGTCCGGCATCTTGTCAAACAATACATCAAACAGTGCATAGCCCGGTGCTTCGATCCATTCGCCTTCCACTGCAGTCGGGCAGGAAGACGGAATCTTCCAATACGTATCAAAGGCGCGGAAATGATCCACACGGGTAATATCAAACATCTTATCCGTATAGGCAAGACGCTCCAGCCAGAAACGGAAATCGGTTTTCTGCAGATAGTCCCAGTCATAGATCGGATTGCCCCATCTCTGTCCGTATTTGGCAAAGTAATCCGGCGGTACACCGGCAATGAATGACGGTCTGCCATCCGACTCCAGCAGGAAGCTGCTGCGGTCTGCCCATACATCTGCCGAATCGATTCCGACATAGAACGGGATATCACCCATGATCAGAATGCCGGCATCGTTGGCATACTGCTTCAGATCCTTCCACTGCAGATAGAGCATATACTGCAGGAATGCCTCATACAGGATCTCATCTTCGTATGCCTTGAGATCAACGCCGTTTTCCTGCGGCTGATTTTTTTCATCTTCCGGCCATTCCAGCCAGCATTTCATGCCGTTTTTCTTCTTGAATGTCATGAAGATGGCATAACTGCGCACCCATGACTGGTAAGAGAACGCCGCATAGTTCATATCCGCACGGAAATTCCGGTATGCTTCGTGGAGATAGGGATCCCGGAAACGGCGTACGGCATCATAGTCGATCTGCTTTGAACGGCGGCGGTATGACGGTGCTCTTCTGCTTAAAAGACCGCGTTCATACAGAATGTCCAAAGACAGATAGATGTCATCCATGGCATAGGAAGAATACGGCTGATACGGCGAATTCCCATAGCCGAGCGGATTCAGCGGCAGGATCTGCCAGATGGTCAGACCTGCTTCTTTCATACGATCAATAAACCGGTAAGCTTCTTTGCCGAAACTGCCGCAGCCGTGACGGTCCGGAAGCGATGCGACCGGCATTAGTATTCCTGCTTTTTTCATACAGTCCATCCCTCAAATTTCTCCTTTAAGTGTATATTATTACTGCCGGTTTTTCCATATATTTGACGGCGGCCCGAAGAAGGCATCTTCCCCATCGCCGCAGGATTATGCGTATAATAAAACCGGTACACAAACAAGGAGGAACTACAGAATGGTAATTATTGAAATGAAAAACGGCGGCATCATCAAGATCGAACTGGATCCCTCTGCCGCACCGTTAACTGCAGCAAATTTTGAGAAACTTGTCCGGGAAGGATTCTATGACGGACTGACATTCCACCGCATCATCAAAGGCTTCATGATCCAGGGCGGCAATCCGACCGGCACCGGCACCGGCGGTTCCAAAGACCGCATCAAGGGTGAATTCCGCTCCAACGGCTTCAACAATGCGCTCCGCCATACACGCGGCGTCATTTCCATGGCACGCACCATGGATCCCAACAGTGCCACTTCCCAGTTCTTCATCATGCACAAGGACGCACCGCATCTCGACGGCAATTACGCAGCGTTTGGAAAGGTCGTGGAAGGCATGGATGTCGTAGACGAAATTGCCGAAGTGCCGACCGACTTCATGGACAAACCGTACGACCCGGTCGTCATGAAGCGTGTCTATATCGAAGACTGACTTCCGCTCACCCTGCACACTGCAGGGTTTTCTTTTGGGTATACGGCTTGACATCTTGCGCATTCATCGCTATGATTTGCACATAAGTTGCGCTTTATGCGCAACATGGGAGGCTGCTATGGACTTCAAGGATAAATTGAAAAATGCCCGCACTGCCAGGGGCATCTCACAGATCGAGCTGGCAGAACAGACCGGCATATCCCGCCGTTCCATTCAGAATTATGAGATGGGCACCAAACTTCCGAAGCAGCGGGAGACCTATGGGAAGCTGGCGCAGGCACTGGGCATCGATGCGGCTGTCCTGATGGATGAAACGATCGATTTCGTATTGCGTGCCAATGAACAGTACGGAAACAGCGCCATGAAACAGGCTCTGGATCTGGTGGAAGATGTACGGGCATTATGGGCCGGCGGCGAGATGGAAGAAGACGATATGGATGAGATCATGCGTGCACTCCAGGAAGCGTACTGGGATGCGAAGAAGAACAACCGGAAATATGCGGGGAAGCGCAGTGATGAATAAACAGGATCTTCCCAATGCACTGGTGCGCCGCTATGGCACGCGTGATCCGTTTCAGATTGCGCGGATGTGCGGCATCTCTGTGCGCTATGTCAATACGAAGAAGCAGAAAGGCTTCTGCAAGATCATCCTGAATAATCCGTTCATCTTTCTCAGCCAGAATATGAGCGAACAGATGCAGAGGATGACCTGTGCGCATGAACTCGGCCATCTGCTTCTGCACCGGAGACTGCTGACAACGCAGTCCTTCCTGCTGGAATATGAGCTCTTCGATATCCGCAATGCTCATGAGCTGGAAGCCAATGTGTTTGCGGCAGATCTTCTGATCGATGAGCCGGATCTGATCGAGCGGCTTCATGCCGGAGACGATATGATCACAATTGCCTCTTCCCTGGATATCAATGTCAATCTGCTGATGATCAAACTGATCGAAATGCAGAAGCGCGGCGTGTCTATCCCGGTTCCTTTTACCCCGGACCGCAAATTCCTCGGCCGGATCGAGGATACAGCCGAATCCCTTTAAGCAGTTTTTTATCATTTCAGATTTGCCGCAGACAGGACGGTTGTTTTTATTGCGGCCATAAGGAGGCTGTATGAGCGATTGCGGTAAAACACAGCGCATCTATATCTGCATTGATCTGAAATCGTATTACGCTTCCGTCGAGTGCGTATACCGGCATCTGGATCCGCTGAAAGCCAATCTGCTGGTGGCCGATGAGACCCGCTCGGACAAGACGATCTGCATGGCTGTATCGCCATCCCTGAAAGCCATGGGCGTCCCTTCCCGTCCCCGTCTGTTTGAAGCAAAGCAGAAGATCCGTGAATATGAGCGTACCCACCACTGCCGCGTCGACTACATTATTGCAATGCCGCGCATGGCGGAGTATGAGCGCATCTCGGCACAGATCTATGCTGTCTATCTGCGCTATGCCGCTTCAGAAGACATCCATGTCTACAGCATCGATGAAGCCTTTATCGATGCAACACCCTATCTGCATCTCTATGCCTCTGCCGCAAGACAGCAGCACATGTCCGCCCCGCACTGTATGGCAGTCACCATGATACGGGATGTTCTGAAAGAGACCGGCATCACCGCCAC
>JAFYHC010000030.1 GCA_017539385.1 Solobacterium sp.
AACTGCTGTATTGGAATCATCGGCCAATCTACGTTTCGGTGAAGGATTATGGCGGCATTCAGCGGTTCCGGGATCTTGCCTATGAACAGGTTGCCCGGCAGCCGGATGGTTCCATTGCTGCAGAAGGCTTCATTCCGAAAGACTTCGCATACGGCCCGGACGGAAAAGACTACCGTGAAACAGCCGGCAACCTGATTGAATACAATCCGGAGAAAGCAAAAGAACTGGTTGAAGAAGCAAAGAAGGAACTCGGTGTTGACAACATCTCCATCGAACTTCTGTATGAAACAGACTCCGAAGCACCTGGCAAAGTCTGCGCGGCGATCCAGCAGATGTGGCAGGATACACTCGGAATCAACGTTACTCTTGTTTCCAAGACAAAGAAGGAAAGACTGTCTCTGATGAATGGTCTGACCTATCAGGTCGGTCTGACCCGCTGGGGTCCTGACTATGCTGACCCGCAGACATATCTGGACCTGTTCTATTCCAAGTCTTCCGGATATAACAACTACTATTTCAACGATGAATATGATGCACTGCTTGAAAAAGCAGAGACAGGCGAAGACGCTGCTGATCCGGAAAAGAGATGGGCAGATATGGTCGCAGCTGAAAAAGTCATCATCGATGATATGGGTCTGATTCCAGTATTCCAGAACGGTTCCGCAATGCTGATCAACCCGGATGTCTCCGGTATTGAATTCCACAATGCAGGCGTTGACTCCTACCGTGAAGTTACTGTTAACAAAGATGACAAGACACTCAACGTTGCAATCAACGCTGACCTGAACACAATGGATCACCATGTTGCTACAGACGGCGGCTCCTTCATCATGCAGTCCCTCTGCATCGGCGGTCTGGCTAAGCTCGATGAAAATGCACAGCCTGTACCGGATCTCGCATCGTCCTGGGATATCAGCAATGACGGTCTGGAATACACATTCCACATCCGTGAAGGCGCTAAGTGGTCCGACGGTACTCCGTTAACAGCAAACGACTTCGTCTTCGCATGGAGACGTCTGAATGATCCGGAACTCCAGTCCGAATATGCATTCATTCTCGACACGATCCATGTTAAGAATGCAAAGGCATGCCATGATGGCGAACTGCCGGCTGAGGAACTGGGTGTCAAGGCAGTCGATGACAATACATTCGTTGTTACTCTCGACATTCCGTGCGGATTCGCACTTGGTCTGATGGCATTCCCGTCCTTCTTCCCGCTGAACGAAGAGTTCTTCAATGCTCACAAAGATACATATGCACAGAGCCTCGATGATCTGCTCTATATTGGACCGTATGTATTCTCCAACTGGGAAGAGAACCACGAATACACATTCACAAAGAACCCGAACTACTGGGATGCAGCAAATCAGGAAAAATATGCAGATGAAATCGTCTTCACATTCGTATCTGAAGCACAGTCTGCAGCGCTGTCCTACCAGCAGGGCAATACAGATGTCGTTACTCTGACAGGTGACCTCGTTGACCAGTACAAGTCTGATCCGGGCTTTGTCACAAGACTTCAGGGTTATGCATGGAGACTGAATCTGAACCAGAAGGTACTGGAATAATCCTCAGATCAGACACTAAGAATTTCCACTGACGTAATAGAGCGGGGCCAACCGCTCTATTACGTTTCTATAGTGATAGAAGAAAGGAAACAGTTTATGTCCAAATATATACTGAAAAGAGTGCTGATCAGTATCCTGACACTGTCTGCGATCATATTCGTGCTGTTTCTGATGCTGGATTTCATGCCTGGTTCTCCATTTAATGATGAAAAACTGACAGCAGCACAGAAAGCTCTCTTATATACGAAGTACGGACTGGACAAGCCGTTCTTTGTTCGTTTTCTCAAATACCTCGGTGCCATGATGAAAGGTGATCTGGGCAATTCCTATGTTCTGAACAAGAACAAGGCAGTTGCAGATATGCTGAAGGGACCGCTGGGTGTTTCCATCCGCGTCGGTGCACTGGGAATGCTGCTGGGTACCGTAATCGGACTCAGTCTTGGCATTGCAGCTGCTTTGAAGCATAACTCCTGGGTCGATACACTCTGTTCGATCGTTTCGATTCTCGGTGTTTCCGTTCCGGCATATGTATTCGCGCTTCTGCTTGCATACTTTGTCGGCTTCAAGCTTGGCTGGATCCCGATATTGTATAACTCCAAGAAAGTTGCAGCGAGTTTCATAGGACCAATGATTGCTCTGGCAATGAGCCCGATGGCAAACGTTTCAAGATTTACGCGTTCTGAGATGATCGATGTTCTCGGCTCCGATTACATTCTTCTGGTACAGGCAAAAGGCGTGCGTCAGAAAGACCTGATTCTGAAACATGCTCTGCGGAATACACTGATCCCGATCATTACCATCATGGGTCCGATCCTGGTCAATCTTCTGACCGGTTCAATGGTCGTAGAAAAGGTATTCGGTGTTCCGGGTATTGGTACGATGATGGTTACTGCCATTCAGAGTAATGACTACAACGTTACCATTGCATGTGCGTTTGTTTACTCCGCCATGTACATTGTCATGATGCTGATCATTGACATTCTGTATGGTGTGATCGATCCGCGTATCCGTGTTGCGAAGGAGGGAAGCTGATATGGCTGATACATATGAAAAGCATGTCCCGATTATCGAAAACGACTATGATCCGGAAGATTTTGTCTTTGTCCAGGAAAATGTCCGGCTGAAAGACAAGGTATACAAACAGACATCTTTCCTGAAAGATGTCTGGACCAACTTTTCGAAGAATAAAGGTGCTGTCATTGGACTGATCATCATTTCTGTGGTCATCTTCATGGCAATCATCGGCCCGATGATCTCCGGCCGTACGTACTATACGCAGGACCTTGCCAACCAGGGCCTTCCGCCGCGTATGCCGGGACTGGAAAAACTCGGCATCATGAACGGATACGAGTACGGCAGAAATATCTATGCCGAAAAAGGTCTGGACAATGTCTATTACTGGTTCGGTACAGATACGCTTGGAAGAGATCTCTTCACACGTGTGTGGGAGGGAACACGAATTTCTCTGTTCATTGCGTTTGTTGCCGTTATTATCGATATCATCATCGGTATGTCCTACGGTCTGATCTCCGGCTATTTCGGCGGAAAGGTCGATATGGTCATGCAGCGTTTCGTTGAGATCCTCAACGGTATTCCGACGCTGGTTCTGGTCACACTGCTCGGACTGGTTCTGCCTCCGGGTATGTCCTCCATTATCTTTGCACTCATGATTACCGGATGGATCGGCATGTCCCGTATTTCAAGAGCAGAAGTACTGAAGCTGAAAGAAGCAGAGTACATTCTGGCATCCAGAACACTTGGTGCAAAGCACTTCTCAATCATCTTCAAGG
Source organism: Solobacterium sp. (assembly GCA_017539385.1). GTDB lineage: Bacteria > Bacillota_I > Bacilli_A > Erysipelotrichales > Erysipelotrichaceae > Bulleidia. The sequence continues at coordinate 3,359 of JAFYHC010000030.1, forward strand.
ATATTCTCCCGAATATCTTTGGTCAGCTGATCACGATGGCCATGTTCTCCGTGCCGAGCGCAATCTTCACGGAAGCATATCTGTCTTTCATGGGCCTGGGTATTCCGGCTCCGGCGGCTTCTCTTGGTACGCTGATCTCGGATGGATACAAGTCCCTGACAGTACATCCGTATATGATCTTCAGTGCAATCATCGTGCTTGCACTGCTGATGCTGAGCTTCAACCTGTTCGCTGACGGACTGCGCGATGCGTTCGATCCGAACCAGAAGCACTGAGGAGGTCCTGTATGACGACATTCAAACGTGATAAAAATGACAGAGTATTATCGATCCGTGACCTGAATATCTCATTTGAGACAGCAAACGGTACTGTCAATGCCATCCGCGGTGTCCGTATGGACCTGTTCCGCGGGGAAACGATTGCCATCGTTGGTGAGTCCGGATCCGGAAAGTCCGTTACTGTTAAGACGATCATGGGCATCCTGGCCCCCAACGGCAAGATCCTCAGCGGCAAGATCGACTATACATTTACCAATGAAAAGGGAGAACGGGAAACGGTCGATATGACCAAGCTCTCCCAGAAAGAGATCCGCTACCGGTTTAACGGCAAGCATATTGCCATGGTCTTCCAGGATCCGATGACATCACTGGATCCGACGATGACGATTGGAAAGCAGATCACCGAAGGCATGCTGCTGCATGAAAAGATTTCGAAGGAAGAAGCAAAAGCCCGTGCACTCCATCTGCTGGAAGAAGTCGGCATTGAAAATCCGGAGAAGCGCTTCAAGCAGTATCCGCACCAGTTATCCGGCGGTATGCGCCAGCGTGTGGTCATTGCCATCGCACTGGCATGCAATCCGGATATCCTGATCTGTGATGAACCGACAACGGCTCTGGATGTTACGATTCAGGCGAAAATTCTGGAAGTCATCAAAAAACTGCAGAAAGAACATGATATCGCAGTTATCTATATCACACACGACCTTGGCGTCGTTGCAAAAGTAGCTGACTATGTCGACGTCATGTATGCCGGCCGTATCATTGAAAAGGGCAATATCAACGAAGTATTCTATGATCCGCGTCATCCGTATACATGGGGCCTGCTGGCTTCCATGCCGGATACCGATACCGACAGCAAACGTCTGTTTGCAATTCCCGGCACCCCGCCGAATCTTCTGGAAGAGGTTGTCGGTGATGCCTTTGCACCGCGCAACCCGTTCGCACTGGCAATCGACTATAAGGCAGAACCGCCGATGTTCAATGTCGGCGGACAGCATCGTGTTGCTTCATGGCTGTGCGATCCGCGTGCACCGAAGGTGGAACTGCCGGAACAGCTGAAAGAACGTCTGGAAAAGATGAAAGCAGAGTCCGAACGTGTGTTGGGCACCAGCCCGCTTAAGGAAGGAGAGTAACGTATGTCGATCAATTATAACGCAGAACCTCTTCTTCATGTAGAAGGACTGAAACAGCACTTCCGCATCAGCAGAACATATACAACGAAAGCAGTCGACGGCATCAGTTTTGATATCTGGGAAGGTGAGACGTATGGACTGGTCGGTGAATCCGGTTCCGGCAAATCCACAACCGGACGTGCGATCATCCGTCTGTATGATCCGACGGCCGGAAAGATCGTCTTTGACGGCCACGATATCAGCGGCAAACTTTCAACGGAAGATGAAAAATTCCTGCGCCAGAACATGCAGATGATCTTCCAGGACCCGATGGCATGTCTGAATCCCCGTAAGAAAGTACGGGATATCATAGCCCAGGGACTGACGATCAACCATCTGTACAGTTCCAAGGAAGAACTGGATGAAAAAGTCTATGAGATTCTGGACAAAGTCGGCCTTTCCCGTGAACATGCGACGCGTTATCCGCAGCAGTTCTCCGGCGGACAGAGACAGCGTATCGGAATTGCCCGTGCACTGGTCATGAATCCGAAGCTGGTCATTGCCGATGAAGCAATTTCTGCTCTCGACGTATCGATCCAGGCACAGGTCGTCAACCTGATGCGTGATCTGCAGGATGAACTGGGCATTACCTATATGTTCATTGCCCATGACCTGTCCATGGTCAAGTATATTTCCGACCGCATCGGCGTTATGCATCTGGGATATATTGTTGAGACCGGTACAACGGATGAGATCTTCCAGAACCCGATCCATCCGTATACCCGTTCACTGCTGTCGGCGATCCCGCATCCAAATCCGGTCGTAGAAAAAGCACGTGTTGCTTTGACTTACGACAAGGAAAAGGAAGGCGTCGACTACTCACTTGGAACACTGCACAAACTGACAAATACCCACTCCGTTCTGGCAACAGAAGAAGAATTTGCCAAGTGGAACAGCGGTTCCCACTCCTATTGATGTGATTGAGAAAAGAGATCCTGTATCTCTTTTCTTTTTGCCATTTGTAAGGGAATCCTGTAATATAAAACACGTTATGATTTCTGTAAAAAAGTACTGGCCGGATGCATACGCCGAAAGCGTATGGTCGATCGACTATGAAAAACTGTACCGGATGGGATACCGCGGATTGATCTTTGATATCGACAATACGATCGTCCCGCATGGTGAACCCTCTACAGCAGAAGCGGATGCACTGATCGCAGAGATCCGTGCGATGGGATTTCAGGTACTGATGCTGTCCAACAACAGCATCGCCAGAGTGACATCCTTCGTGGCAAACATGGATGTCCTGTATATCTGCAATGCCGATAAACCGGATGTGCGCAGTTATGAAGAAGCAGCTGCCATGATGGGACTTCCCAAAGAACAGATTTTGTGCATCGGGGATCAGGTATTCACGGATATACTCGGTGCCAACCGTGCCGGGATACGCAGTATTCTGGTGAAATTTATCGGCTATTATACAGAAAAGCATATTGGCAAGAGAAGACGGCTGGAGAAAGTGATTCTGTGGCTGTACAGGAAAGACCGCAGGGCATATAACCGTCTTGGAATGATTGAAAAGGAGTCAGAAGATGGCAAAAAAACAGCGTAAATTATTCTGTGAGATCAGTCCGCTGACCTACGAGATATCCATGAAGAAAGAAATACTGAAACGGCATATCCGCAATCTGACATCAAAAGAAAAGATTGCCCGTACGCATTCCAATAATCGGCTGCCCTATGTCGTTTCTTCCAACCAGTCCCAGCTGATCAAAAAGGGAAAGGGTATAGACCCGGTGCTGCAGTACAACAAGGCAGACAATATTGCCCTGGCAAATGAAAAGATCAGCGGCATCCTGATCCGTCCGGGAGAAACATTCTCTTTGTGGCAGACAGTCGGAAAGCCAACACGCCGCAAGGGATACAAAGACGGACGCGTCATCGAAGGCGATCATCTGGTTGCAGGACTGGGCGGAGGATTGTGCAATCTTGGCAATACGATCCATCTGCTGGTGCTGGATACACCGATGGATGTGACGGAGTTCCATAAGCATTCCGATGCACTTGCACCGGATCATGGTCACCGTGTACCGCTAGGCGCAGGCACTTCCGTCTGTTACAACATGCTGGACTTCTGCTGCAAGAACAATACAGATCAGACATTCCAGATCCTGTTATGGTGTGAGAATGAAATATTCTACGGTGAAATGCGGACAGATAAAGAACTGCCGTATACATACCGTATTACCGAAGATGATCATCATTTCCATAAAGAAGGAGATAAGTATTACCGGATCTCTAAGATATACCGGGAAACACTGGATAAGAAAACCGGAGAACTGGTGGAGAGAAAACTGATCTGGGACAATCATTCCGAAGTACTCTTTGACTATTCACAGATTCCGGAAGATCAGATCCGCTGATGCCTGTATAAACGAAAAACCGCATCAGCGGTTTTTTTATTTCTGTTCCATATAATCACATACAGTGTCGATCTGTCCGGCAAATGTATCTCCGAATTTATGATCGAAGAATGCAGAACCGATGGTGAATGACCATGGGCTGATCTCTTTCAGATCATCCAGACGGGTGAAACTGTTGACGCTGCCGGCAACACATACCGGCGCATGTACTTCCTGTACAAACCGGCGAATCAGCTCTTTTGCATCTCCGGTATACCGGTAGCCAAGAAGGTCGATTCCATCGACTCCCTTAGCCAGGTATTCATTTGCTTCACGGATCATGCCGTCGATCGTTCCGTTCAGAACCGAAGGCCTTTCGGTAACTTCACCGACAAAAGGCATATATTTTAATCCATGCTCTTTGCAGTATGTATTAACGGAATCAAAGTACTTTGTGCCGACCAGATAATCTGTCTGACAGGCATGTGCCATGCGTGCGCCTTCCAGGCATTCTTCTTCAGTATAGGCAACGACTTCCAGCAGTGTGGTTTTTCCGCATTCTTTCATATCTGCGAATAGTTTCTTCATATCTTCCAGGGGAAGAGGCTTCTCTTTGAATCCCCAGTATTTTGCTTTGGAATTACGGCATTGTTCAAATATTTCTGCTGCATTACGGACGGTGCAGTCATTATAGGTAAGCATCACGATCAATTCCGGATGTGTATTCATATAACCTCCCTGTGAATTATCACAAATTATAAGGTATATAGCGGATGATGAAAAGAATGGAACATCGATTACCCCCTGCGTTGCACTTTGAAACGGGAATTGATACACTTTTAGGGCAAAGGAGGGAAAGTATGCTCGATGTATGTCTGCTTGGTACCGGCGGAACGGTACCGCTGCCGCAAAGATGGCTGACATCCTGTCTGATCCGCTATCAGGGAAGCTCGCTTCTGATCGACAGCGGGGAAGGGACGCAGATCACACTGCATAAAGAAGGATATTCGTGCAAACAGATCGATGCGATCCTTCTGACGCATTATCATGCGGATCATACGACAGGTCTTCCGGGACTGCTGCTGTCGATGGCAAAGTCGGACCGTACGGAACCGGTATGGATCATCGGACCGAAGGGGCTGAAGAATTTTATTGACGGGGTCATGAAGATCGCAATGTATATCCCGTTTGAACTGCATCTGCTGGAATACGAAGAGCAGGAATTCTGCTTTGCCATGTGCGGGATGGAGATCACCGCTTTCCGTGTCCGCCACAGTGTTCCGTGCTGGGGCTATGAGATCAATGTGGAACGCCGTCCGCGCTTTGATGCAGAGCGCGCAAAGCAGCAGAATATCCCGCTGCGCTTGTGGAATCCGCTGCAGAAGGGCGAAACAGTCGAATATGAAGGGAAGGTCTATACACCGGACATGGTGCTTGGAAAGCCGCGCAAAGGCCTCAAGCTTGTCTATGTAACAGATACGCGTCCGGTGCCTGCCATTGCAGCACATGCGCAGAATGCGGATCTGCTGATTGCAGAGGGCATGTATGGCGAAGCAGAGAAACTGGAAAAAGCAAAACTGAACCGTCATATGATGATGCAGGAAGCCGCATCCATTGCCCAGGAAGCAAATGTCAGGGAACTCTGGCTGACCCACTACAGTCCATCCATGCCATATCCGGCAATGTATAAAGAGGAAGTCCGTGCGATCTTCCCCAATACCATTATTTCCAAAGACGGACAGAAAACAGATCTGGCCTTTACCGAAGAGTGAGCGATTATGCTCACTTTTCTTTTGGAAGACTGCAGCATTCGTGCAGTAAGCAGCATATAAGCGACAAACTATCCCCAAATGATCCTCAAAATGATATGCCATGCCTATGTAAAAAATAAAAAAAGTGCTTGTTTATAGCACTTTTCATGGCGTGCCCGACGGGACTCGAACCCACAACCTTTTGATTCGGAATCAAATACGCTATCCGATTGCGCCACGGGCACATGCCCAATTATAGTATCACAGCTTCCTGAAAAAGGAAAGACCGAGGTCATTTGCGGCTTGCAAGCCCGGATGTGCTGATCAGGAAGAAGACAAGCGAGAGGGCAAAGCATCCCGCACAGGAGGCAATTGCTGCACTGAGTGAGATGTCTGCGACATGTCCGATGACCAGATCCGTTAATGCACATACAAGCTCCATTAATACGGCATTGATGCTTAAGGCGGCTGCCCGTTCTTTGATCATAACGAAGTCCTGCTGCAGGGAATCGGACAATGGCATGAACAGTTCAAAGAGAATGCTCATGAGGATAACTGCAAAGACGACGGACAGTGCATGCATGGAATAGGCCATGATCAGTGCTAATACGATCGAAGCTGTCAGGATCACAGTGCCGGACAGGCGCACACCCAGTTTCTTCGTAAACCGCTCAGACCATACCGCAGATAATCCCAGAATATTGATCAGGATATACAGGAAGCCAATTTGAGACAGGCTGATGCCGACAGAGATGTATTTGGGCTGGTTGAAGAATACCGTCAGAAGGTGGATCGCCTCACTGAATAAACCGGCAGAAAGCACAAGGAACAGCAATTGCCGCGAAGACAGGGCAGCTTTCAGGATCTGCCGCACCATTGGCAGATCCATCCGCTTCTGCGGATCGGATTCCTGCACTTCTGTCAGAAATAATGTCAGTACTGCCGCAATACCATAGGGGATCATGGTTAAAAAGCCTGCCATACGGTAGTTTTCCCGAATCCATAACGAATAGATCAGCGAAGAAACAAGCATGCCTGCGGTGCCGCATGCCCGGTGTATTCCGAAGTTTTTCTGGCTGTTTTCCGGGTCGCTGAGATACAGCATGGTCGTATCAACACCGGAAAGTCCTGCATATACGATGCTCAGCAGGATGCGTTCGGCCAGAAACCATCCATACGACGATGCCCGCCAGAATACGATCTTGGAGAGAAAATACAGAAACGAACACAGTACCATGGATTTCTTATAGCCGATCTTTTCGGCAAGAAAGCCCCAGGGAACTTCAAAGATCACCGTCAGGAGGTAGGAGATGCTTTCAATCTGCGTGATCTGCTGCAGTGTGATGCCCGCTGCTTCCCGGTACAATGCCGCAATGGATGCGTAAAAGACCATTCCCTGCAGAAGGGCAATGGCCTGAAATAATACCGTGTTTTTCTTCGCTGCAGACATGGTGTCATTATAGCATTCATGCACAGATGCGACAGCAGATGGTTTTATTTACAATTCAAATGATGGTGATATAATTTTGCTAAGAGATATTTATACGTACAGAATTCATAGTTTTTACACAGTTCAAAGAATAGGAGGGAATAATTGTGAAAAAACTTTTTAAAGTGCTGCTGGCAGGCGCAATGACAATGGGCATTGCAGCATGCAGCGGTTCAGGGTCCGCCGGTGGAAGCACGTCCGGCAGTACATCCGACTCTGAACTCGTCAAAGCCGCAAAGGAGGAAGGCGAACTGGTCGTTTACGGTTCCTGTGAAGAGGACTATCTCGCAGCCGCAACCCAGCATTTCGAAGAACTCTATGGCATTAAGACGACCTATCAGAGACTGTCGACTGGTGAAGTGCAGTCCAAGATCGAAGAAGAAAACGGCAAGCCTTCCGCAGACGTATGGTTCGGCGGAACGACAGACCCGTACAACATCGCTGCATCCAAGGGCCTGTTAGAGGCTTACAAGGCAGAGAATGCTTCGCATCTGATCGGTGATGCATACCGTGACAAAGACGGCTACTGGTATGGCATTTACAAGGGAATCCTGGGCTTCATGGTCAACAAGGATGAACTGGAACGCAAAGGCCTCGAAGCTCCGCAGGACTGGAAAGACCTGCTGGATCCGAAGTACAAGGGACTCATCTGGCTGTCCAACTATAATACTGCCGGTACAGCCAAGCTGGTCGTCAATACAATGATCCAGAAGTATGGCCACGATGAAGGCAT
>JAFYHC010000031.1 GCA_017539385.1 Solobacterium sp.
CGTGTACTGCTGGCACGGGCATTGTGTGCGGCAGAAGAAGTGCTTCTGCTGGATGAGCCGGTAACGGGACTGGACCCCCGGGTATCGGCGGAATTGTATGCACTGATACGGCAATTGAACGCCGGTGGGATCACGATCCTGATGATCTCGCATGATATTGCTTCGGCAGTGCGGGATGCCTCACATATCCTGCATATCGGACAGAAGGTGTTCTTCGGTACAGCCGAAGAATACCGCACCAGCCGGATCGGGAGGTATTTCCTCGAGGCAGAAGGGAGTGAAGAAGAATGATCATGAAATTATTCCAGTATCTTCAGTATCCCTTTGTACGCTATGCACTGATCGTCGGCGTATTGATCGCACTATGTGCATCCCTTCTGGGTGTAACGCTGGTATTGAAGCGGTTCTCCTTTATCGGTGACGGTCTGTCCCATGTAGCATTTGGCGGTATGGCCATTGCCGGTGTGCTGCAGACAGCCAATGATATGTTTGTGGTATTGCCGGTGACGATGCTGAGTGCGGTATTGCTGCTGCGGACAGGACAGAATAAAAAGATACGGGGTGATGCGGCAATCGCCATGATCTCCGTGGCAGCACTGGCATTCGGATATCTGCTTATGAATCTGTTTCCGACATCATCCAATTTGTCAGGTGATGTATGCAGTACATTGTTTGGATCGACATCGATCCTGACATTAAGCAAAAAAGAAGTATGGCTGTGCATTATACTGTCCGCGGTCGTACTGGCTGTATTTGTATTGAACTACAATCGGATCTTTGCCGTGACCTTTGATGAAACATTTGCACAGGCATCCGGCATGCGGGCGGACCGGTACAATCTGCTGATTGCAGTGATCACTGCAGTGATCATCGTGCTGGCTATGAATCTGGTCGGTTCCCTGCTGTGTTCGGCTCTTGTCATTTTCCCGGCGCTGTCAGCGATGCGGCTGTACAGCAGCTTCCGTGATGTAACGGTGTGCTCGGCGGTATTGGGCGTGATCTGTTCATTATTGGGAATCGTGACGGCGATCCTGGCGGAGACGCCGGTCGGTTCTACGATCGTTGCCGTGCAGGTGCTGGTATTTGGCATCTGCTGTCTGCTGGAGAAAAGAAAAAAAGCATGAAAAAGAAAATCTGGTGTACACTTGTATGCACTGCCCTTCTGGCAGGTACATTCTCCTGTACATCTTCCACTCCGTCGGCGCCCTCTGCACCGGCATCTTCCGAAGGAGCAATTGCCGTGGATCTCACGGATATGTCTGCCAACATGGTCTATGCACAGGTCTACAACATGGTCAATGCACCGGAAGAATACCGTCGCAAGAGCGTAAAAATGCGCGGATTATTCGGCATCCGTCAGGATGAAAAGACCGGTGCGTGGCATTATGGATGCATCATACAGGATGCTCTGGCATGCTGTGCACAGGGCATCGAATTTATTCCGGAAAAGGAAATGACATTCCCGGATGACTTCCCGGAGCCGGGGGAAGAGATCACGGTAAGCGGTGTCTTTGACTTTACAACGGACGGACAGACGATCAACTGCATCCTGCGCCAGGCTGTGATGGAAGAATGACATGCATACCGGGATTCTTGCAAGAGAATCCAATTAAAAGTATGATGGTTCTGACCGAAAGGATACTGCGATGGCAAAACGAAAAGGGAGCAGAGGCGGAAGAATATTCTTTACGCTGCTGCTGATTGCGGCTTTGTGCGGGGCCGGTTTTTCCGGATATATGCTGTTTTCCGAACTTTCGGAGTACAGCAGCGGCAAGGCTGCCTATAAAAAGATCGATGGAATGGTCATTCGGCCGGAAGAGCCGGATGGTGAGAAGCAAATCGACTTTGACGGACTGCGTCAGATCAACAGTGATCTGGCCGGCTGGATCGAACTGGCAGACTCTGCAATCAGTTATCCGGTCGTTTACAGTTATAACCAGCCGACCGACTGGTATCTGGATCATCTGTTTGACGGGGAATACAACCGCAGCGGCTGTATCTTCCTGGATGAAAACAATATGAGCACAGACGATGCACATCTGGTGTTCTATGGTCATCATATGCGCAACGGGACAATGTTCGCCGATGTGCAGAAATATGAATCACAGGACTGGTATGACAGCCACCGGACGATCGAATTTACGACACCGGAGGGGAAGTACATCCTGTATCCATTTGCCGGCATCTTTACGACCGGAACGGATGCCTATGTCCGTACCGGATTCGCAGATGAGGCAGATTTTATGAATTATGTGCAGTACTTTATATCCGGTTCCACCTTTGTTTCGGATACCGTACCTGTCTATGGAGACAGGACTGCCCTGTTATCCACATGTTCCTATAATGTGGAAGACGGCCGGTATGCGCTGTTATGCAAAGTGGAAAAGGCCGGATAAGGAGGAACTATGAGCCGAAAGAGAAAACGGCGTATTAACCCGGTATTCCTGTGGACGCTGCTGTTGGCGGCATGCGGACTGTTTCTGTTTGAATTTGCACGGATGCCGATGTTTCCGCTGCGGTGGACGTTTCTGACAGCCGGTGTGATTTTGCTGGTATTGGCAGTATTGTTTCTATTGTCATGCAAGGCATCGATCCGTAACAGTTTTATCCGCATATTGAACGGGACACTGACGATTGCGGTATTGATCGCATCGGTGCTGATGCCGTTATATACCGATAAGATATCTGAACTGTTTTCATCCCTTACCGGGAATAAGACAAAGATCTCTGTCTATGTACTGACAAGTGAGTACAAGAATGCCCACAATGATATCTTCTGGAATTCCATGGGAACATATGAAGACCTGCAGTCATATGCAGAGGGACGCTTCATTACCATGGTATCCACGGATACGGAAAACCAGATCTATGCGGCAGATGAGATCCGCAAAACACTGAACAAACAGTTCCATGTCATTGACCGTGCATCGGTGCAGGAAGCCGCTGCTTCTCTGTACAATAACGAAGGGGATGTGCTGGTCATGAGCGAGGCGATGGAATCCCTGGTCACCGATACGGAAGGCTGTGAGAATTTCCGCAGTGATACGATCAAGATCGCTACCTTTGTGCGCACGATCACCGGCGGTACGGAGCCATCCCGCTCCAAAGTAACAAAAGAACCGTTCAGTATCTTCTTCGGCGGCAATGATGAGACGGGTGAGCTGAGTCTTGTAGGACGGACGGATGTCGATATGGTCGTTACTGTCAATCCCAATACCCACCAGATCTCTATCGTATCCATGCCGCGAGATTCCTTCGTGCCGAATCCTGCCTATGACGGGGCAAAGGACAAACTGACGCATCTGGGTCTGCGTACGATCGATAATACACTGAACGGATTGAGTTCGTATCTGGATGAACCGATCGAAAACTATGTACTGATCAACTTTACGACCTATGAGAAGATCATCGATGCCCTGGGCGGAGTGGATGTGGATAACCCGTATGAATTCCATTTCTGGGATAACTATGATATGTACTTTGAACAGGGAATGATCCATCTGGATGGTGACCGTGCACTGCACTATGTGCGTGAACGCAAGACTTTGCCGGATGGCGACTTTGGCAGAAACATGCACCAGCAATTGGTCATGAAAGCCATCATTTCCAAGATTACAAGCAAAGAAGTGATCACGCACTTCAATGATCTGCTGTCGGCACTGCAGGGGACATTCCTGACCAATCTGTCCAGTGAATCCATCTATGCACTGTGCCGCAAGCAGCTGGATGAGAATATTTCCTGGAACGTCGTCAATTACCGCGTGGAAGGTGAAGGAGGCATGGAATACTGTGCTTCGGCACCGACAACAGCGCTGTCTGTCGTATACCCGTATCCCAATCAGGTGGAATTCGTACGGCAGGTGATCAATGACGTTGTCAGCGGGAATATCGTGGAGCAGCAGGAAATGCCGCAGGGCAGTTTCTATACAGAAGAAAACGGAAATAACGGATATTAAGGGGGAAAATCTATGTACACCATTTCTGAATTGTATGACCTTGAACACACAGCCGCCAAAGACTATCTGACACAGTTTACCTATCCATGGGAAGCCCTGTCCGGAATTAAGAAAATGATCGTGGAACTGGGAGAGACACTGGATCCGGAAGAATACACGGAAGTATCGGAACATGTATGGGTCCATAAGACTGCAAATGTCTTCCCAAGCGCATACCTTGGTGCACCATGCATCGTCGGTCCGCGTACGGAAGTGCGCCACTGTGCCTTTGTGCGCGGCGCTGCATTGATCGGTGAAGACTGCGTCGTAGGCAACTCCGTCGAACTGAAGAATGTGATCCTGTTCGATCATGTACAGGTGCCGCATTATAACTATGTCGGAGATTCCATCCTGGGTTACTATGCCCACATGGGTGCAGGATCCATCACATCCAATGTCAAGGCAGACCGTCTGCCGGTCGTTGTACACAGTGCAGATGAAACCATTGAGACCGGTATGAAGAAGTTTGGTGCCATGCTGGGTGATCATGCAGAGATCGGCTGCAACACGGTGATGAATCCGGGAACGGTCATCGGCCGCTTCTCCAACGTTTACCCGGTGTGCTGCGTACGCGGAGTCGTGCCGCATAACAGCATCTACAAGACCGGCGGCGTTATTGTTGCAAAGCAGTAACCATGGCAAAGATCCGCTGCATAGCATGCGGAGGCAGTGATCTCCGCTATACGGATGAAGGGTATTTCCAGTGTGCGGACTGCGGTGCGAAGTATGCGCCGTCCCAGATTCAGAAACTGATGAAAGAGGATGAGCCGGCTGCCGCAAAAGCGGCGGACAGTGCACAGCTGGATGAAGTGCATGCATTGTGCCGGCAGGGAAAATATGTCCAGGCCAGTGCCGCATGCGAAGCACTGAGCCGCTCGTACCCAGAGGATGCCGGCGTATGGAATGCGTGGGCAGATGTACTGTTTTCCTGGATGAAAGAAAAAAGACGTCCGCTGGTCTCAGGATACTGCTTCGTGAATGTATCAGCTGTATTTGAAGCCGCTGCACAGGCAGATCCAACGATCAAAGAACGCAAAGAGCGGATGTATCACGCCATGGCAGAAGCGATCCTGAGCGGGAAAGCATCCCTGTTTAACGCGTTTGCATCAAAGCTCTATGACACATCCAGCAGATATTGCCGCTCTTTTCCGCTTCATGCATCGGCGTATGAAGACTGGAAAGAAGCACTGCTATCGGCTTCGGATGAAATGCGCAGGGTGATCCAGATCGGAGAAGCAATTGCGCACCGCATGCAGGAAATGGATATGCAGTATGACGACCGTCCGGATGCACGCTGCTTCTCAATGATCACTCCGCAGAAGGGATGCGGGATCTACCGTCCGTTATTTGCGCTTGGCGACTGCATCATCGGTACCGATGCGGAAGAGGATGAAGAAGTAACGCGGTATTATATGATCTGTCCGCACCGGTATATTCTGCCGACAGAAGACTTTATTGATGATGCGGTCCAGGAACTGATCAGCCAGTGGGAAAATCTGGACTGCTGTCCCTATTGCTTCAGCCGCAGGATCCGCCGGAAATTCATGAAGAATGAAAGAGTCTGTGAGGACTGCGGACGGACGATCGAACCAATTCGTTTTTAGGCAGGTATGATGCATATCTGCTTTTTTGGAGAAAAGATATGAACGAACTATGGAAAAACAAGGCAGCACAGTGTCATGAACGGTGCATGCAGGAGCCGGAAAACGCACAGGCGTGGAAAGAATATGCACTGTGCATGCTGGCGTATATGGAAGATACCGGGATACCGGTATTAGCAGGAAATCCGCTGTTCAGCGGGGAAGATATCCTGAAACATGCATTGTCTTTTGAAACAGACGATGCAGAGGAAAAGCTGTCCACACTGCGCAACCGTGCCTGCAAAAAGACAGCAGCCAGAGCTGTAAAAGGCGAAGCACATCTCTACGAAGCCATCCTGCCTATGTGCAAAAACGGTCATCTTTCCTATAAGCAGTTCAAAGATGCACTGTTTGAAGCGGCCGGTGCCTATGGCAGAATACGCAAAGCCGGTGAAAGCACGGCACAGCAGCTGCAGGAGCGCGGCATCCAGTATGACCGTACGGAAGGCTGTTTTTCCTTCGTAGAAGCCAATGCGGAACATGGCATCCTGGTGCCGGTATTTGCATTGTCGGATCTGTTACTGGCCGGGGAAAGCGCGGACAGTGATGACGTATATGCATTTGCTTTGCATACGCCTGCATATGACAGCGAAGAATTCTATAACCAGGCAGCGGATGAAGTAGCAGAACAGTGGAATGATCTGAAATACTGCCCATATTGCTTCGGCAGGGACCTGCGCATGACCATGTCCGGCAAGCGCCGCTGCAAGGCATGCAAGGCGGTGATCAAGCCGTTTGAGATCTACCGTCCGCAGTAAAATGTTCAGCTATTCTTCACATTTTCTTCGACTATTTTACACACGGGGGAAGTATCTTATACGTGTCAGATGGAGAACCACATCTGATTGATATAATTCATGAAATTTTCCCATTCCCCTCATTCATGAACCTATTGATACAGTCCCTGCAATAAGCCAGTGCAGGGGCTGTATTTTACATATATCATTCATGAATGTCTGCACAGGATACAGAAAGGACTGCTATAATATAAGCAGCGAATAAGTGAGGAATAATAACATGAACAATTTTGAAAAAGTATCGGCTGCCATCAGCACCGATCCGGATCTTCTGAACCGTCTTTTTGAATCCGAAGCACCTGTACGCGGGATGCCGGGAATGGATGCACAGCCGGAAAATGCAGAACTGCGCAGTATTCTTGGCAAAGAAGTCAGCGAGCAGGAAGTCAATGATGTGCTCAATGAGCTCAATGACAACCAGATCGTACAGCTGTACCGGCAGGCAGAAGGCGCCATCGATGCAAAAGATCTCATGGATTTTGCCGGTGATCTTTCCGCAGCCAAGGCATCCAATGACCCCGGTGTACGCGCATTGTTTGACGGCAAACTGCAGCTGAAAGAGATCATTCTGATCATCCTGCTGCTGAAGCTGTTCAAGAAAAAGCAGCAGACACAGACTTCCTATAATTCCGGAAATCTTCTGAGCACACTGCTTGGCGGACAGCAGCCATCCACCACCAATACACTGTTCGGCAGTCTGTTTGGCAACGGTCTTTCTTCTCCGTTCGGCCTGCAGCAGGCGCCGTCTTCCAATTCCGGTCTTTTGAATCTGTTCGGACTTGGCAATTCATCCAATTACAATTACAACAACAGCTATGGCCTTCTGAACAGCTTCCTGGGCGGAAATAATCTGAATTCCAGCCAGCAGTCCCTGTTCAACATTCTCTCTTCCGGCTCATCCAATGCAGTCTACAACAACGGACAGGTGGGCGTCAGTCCGCTCTTCAGCATCCTTGGTCAGCTGCTTGGCGGCAGATAATACACATATACGCATAAACGAAAAAATGTCCGGATGGTCTCATCCGGGCATTTCAGTCTGTTCTTACAGCTTTGCCAGCAGGGCGTCGATGTTTTCTTCCGGTGTCATGAAGCTTGTTACAAAGCGGACTGCTGTATGATCTTCATCCACGGCTCCCCATGTATGGAAAGAAAAGCCATCCTCACGCAATGCAGAGATCTTTGTATTTGGCAGGATCGGGAAGATCTGGTTTGTGACGGCTTCAAAGCGGAACGCATAGCCTCTTTCCTGAAGTCCTTTGGTCAGCTTCTGTGCCATGGCGATGGCATGGCGGGAAATCGTCATATAGCGGTTATCGGTAAACAGTTCTTCGAACTGGATGCCGAGCATGCGTCCTTTTGCGAGCATTCCGCCTCTCTGTTTGATGTGATAGCGGAAATCCTTCTTGTATTTGGGATTCGTAATGACAACAGCTTCGCCGAAGAGGGCACCGACTTTTGTGCCGCCGATGTAGAAGATATCGCATAATGATGCAATGTCCTGCATGGTGAGATCACTGTATGGGGAACATAATCCATAGCCAAGACGTGCACCGTCGATGAACAGCGGGATGTCATATTTTTGGGTAACGGCATACAGGTCCTGCAATTGCTTTCTAGAATACAGGGTGCCGCTTTCGGTCGGATAGGAAATATAGACAAGACCGGGCTGTACGATGTGCTCAAAAGATTCATCGTTGTAGTGGGAAACGATGGCTGCTTCTACCTGTGCTGCAGAGATCGTACCGTCGTCTGTCGGCAATGCGAGGCACTTGTGTCCGGTCGCTTCGAGGGCACCTGTCTCATGGCAGTTGATATGGCCTGTTTCTGCACATAATGCGCCCTGGTGGGGACGCAGCACCGATGCGATCACGGTGGTGTTTGCCTGGGTGCCGCCAACCAGGAAATGGACATCGGCATCCGGCTGTCCGATCGCTTCTTTGATGAGTGTGCGTGCATGGGCAGAGTGGGGATCTTCGCCATAGCCGGTGGTCTGTTCGCAATTTGTTCGGGAAAGAGCTTCCAGGATCTCAGGAATGCATCCTTCGGTATAATCACTGTCAAAACGTATCATGGTATTCATCACCTCGTTGTGTATAATATCATAGACAGGACGGTGTACGTATGAAAGTGCTTCAGGAAACACAGCTTGATGAGATTGCAGAGATCCTGCGGAATGACGGTGTGGCAGCGGTCGCGACCGATACGGTCTACGGCGTCTGTGCACGCATGGATTCCCGGCAGGCGCAAGAAAATCTGCGGCAGGTGAAGCACCGTCCGAAGGATAAGGCATTCCCGCTGATGTGCTGTGACAGAGAGCAGATCGAATCGATCGCCGAAGTCAGCGAAGAAGCAGGAAAGCTCATTGAAGCATTCATGCCGGGACCGGTGACGCTGGTATTGAAAAAGAAAGACACGCTGGAAGACTTTGTGAATGGCGGTATGGCGACGGTAGCGGTGCGCATGGCCACATCCAAAGCACTGGAAGAGATCATCCGGAAAGTCGGATGCCCGCTCTATATGACCAGTGCCAACCAGTCGGGACAGCCGGTATGCAAGACCGTGCAGGAGATCATGGACGCATGTCCGGATCTGGATGTGATCGTACAGGGACAGCCGTCTTATGCACAGGCAAGTACGATCATTGACTGCAGTACAGATACGATACGAATTCTGCGGGAAGGACCTGTGAGGCAGGAACAGATCGCTTTGATACAGAAGGAGAACGGATATGGAAGACAAGATTCTGGAAGCACTCATTGAAAAAGAGCACATGCGTCAGACGCATAACATTGAACTGATCGCCTCGGAGAATTTCTGCTCGGCAGAAGTCAGAGAGGCCTCCGGTTCGATCCTGACAAATAAGTATGCCGAAGGCTATCCCGGAAGACGCTACTATGGCGGATGCGTCAACGTGGACGAAGTAGAAGAACTTGCCAGAACGCGGGCATGCCAGCTGTTTGGGGCAGAACATGCCAATGTACAGCCGCATTCCGGTTCCCAGGCCAACATGGGCGTATATATGGCAGTACTGCAGCCGGGTGACAAAGTGCTGGGCATGGACCTGGCAGCCGGCGGTCATCTGACCCATGGTGCCAAAGTGTCATTCTCGGGCAAACTGTATGATTTCTATTCCTATGGCGTAGACAGAGAAACCGAGTGCATCGATTATGATGCAGTACTTGCATATGCGAAGGAAATTCAGCCGAAGATGATCGTCTGCGGTGCCAGTGCCTATGCAAGAAGCCTGGATTTCAAAAAGTTCCGTGAGATCGCCGATGCAGTCGGTGCATATCTGATGGTCGACATGGCGCATATTGCCGGACTTGTGGCAGCTGGATTCCATATGAATCCGGTGCCGTATGCAGACTTTGTCACAACAACAACGCACAAGACACTGCGCGGTCCCCGCGGCGGCATGATCCTGTGCCGCAAAGAGTATGCCAAGGCTGTCGACAAAGCAGTCTTCCCGGGCATCCAGGGCGGTCCGCTGTGTCATATCGTAGCGGCCAAGGCAGCCTGCTTCTATGAAGCAATGACACCGGAATACAAAGAATATATCCGCCAGCTGATGGCCAATTGCCAGGTATTGGCAAATACACTGCAGGAAGAAGGCTTCCGTCTGGTATCCGGCGGTACGGATAACCACCTGATCCTGGTCGATACGATGTCCATGGGCATTACCGGCCGTGATGCAGAAGTGACACTGGATGAAGTAAATATCACTGCCAACAAGAATGCGATCCCGTTTGACGAGCAGAAGCCGAATATCACTTCCGGCATCCGTCTTGGCACAGCTGCCATGACGACCCGCGGCTTCAAAGAGGAAGAATTCCGCCAGGTCGGCTTATGGATCGCCGAAGCACTGAAAAACAAGGATAATGCAGAGATCAAGGCACGGATCAAAGAAGAAGTCATTGAAATGACGGAACATTTCCCGCTGCCGTAAGAAGAAAGACAGGGGGTGCCAATGACAGGCAAAATGTGGAAAGCAATGCTTTCTGTTCTCATGGCAGTAACGGTACTGACGCCGGTATATGCAGAAGAGAGCGAAATGCCGGAAGAAACCGGTGAAGAGATGCAGGAGGCACTCCCGGAAGAAGAAACTGCAGAAGAAACACCGGAAGAGACCCCTGTTCCGCAAGAGCAGGAAGAAAGCGAAGAAGAAGTGACGGAAGAGCCTGCCGAAGAAACACCAGGCGAAGAAACACCGGCGGAAGAAGAACCGGTGGAAGAACCGGATGAGCCGGAAGAAGAGTATGTCGATCCATTGGAAGCAGTGAGCGCAGACTCTGCCGGTGTGTTTGTACGCAGTCTCTACAATGTGATCCTGCAGCGGAAAGAAGATGAAAGCGGACTGCAGCACTGGGTCAGAAAACTGAGCGAAGGCATGACGGCGGCCAGTGTTATCGTGAATTTTGTCATGAGTGCAGAATTCCAGAAACACTTTCCGGACAACCGGACATTTGTGACACGGATGTATGAATCGATCCTGGGACGTTCTGCTTCTGAGAAAGAAATTGATTCGTGGACGAACCGCCTGAATGCCGGTATCTCGTACGGATCGGTCATGCAGGGCTTTATCGGGTCTGTTGAATTTGCCAGACGCTGTGCACAGATTGGCATCAAGCCGGGCAAATATGTGTCCAATCTCTATGCGGACCGCTATCCGGATATTGCAAAGTTTACTGCCAATCTCTATATGACGATCCTGGAACGGGGATGCGATGGACCGGGACTGGAGAACTGGATCCGCAAACTGACAAGCGGCACAAGCGGTGCCGAAGTTGTCCGCGGCTTTATCGAAAGCAAAGAATTCATGTCGCGCTTCCCGGATGCGAAGACCTTTGCGGCCATTCTGTACCGGACGGCATTAAGCCGGGAAGGATCGGAAAAAGAAGTCGCATCATGGGCTTCTCATATGGAAGACGGACAGTCGTATAAGCTGTTGATGCAGGGATTCCTCAATTCCGCGGAATTCCGCAAAAAGTGCACTGCCCTCGGCATTAAACCAGGCAGCTATTACAGCAATTACGCTACGGATACAAACCGCGAACTGACGAAAACACTGTGCAATGCATACCGGAAACTGGAAGGCACAGAGCCAGCCCATGCAGTATTGGAAGAACACGTACAGGCACTGCTGAAAAAAGAAAAAACACTGGGCAGTGTGATCGTATCGTTCAGCGAAGCAGATGCGTTTGCGGCACTGGTGAAGACACCGGAAACATATGTGGCGGTGATGTATTCGCTTCTGCTGGGACGTGAGGCATCGGAAAAGGAAATTGCATCGTGGGCATCGCGCATGCAGGACGGCATGACATGGCGCATCATTCTGCAGGGACTGATCGGATCGGCGGAATACCGCAAACGCTGCACAAATATGAAAGTGAATCCCGGATCGTATAAATCCGATCATATTGCGGATAAAAACCGCAGTGTGACAGTGTTCGTCAATACACTGTACAAAGAATTCCTGAACCGCAACGGCGATGCCGGGGGAATGGCAAACTTCCTTGGCAAACTGTATGGCGACGGGAGTGCGTTCGATGTCATCAAAGCGATCCTGGGAAGTGTGGAATACCATCAGAAATTCCCGGGAAATACGGCTTTTGTGCAAAGTCTGTACAGAGCATTGTTATTAAGAGAGGGCAGTGAAGAAGAAATCACTGCCTGGGAAAATACGCTGAATGAAGGCACCAGCAGGATCGAGACTGCCCGCATGTTTACCCGGATGGGTGAATTTGTGGAACGGTGCAATGCACTGGGGATCCGGGCCGGAAATGATCTGCAGGGAACACGTACAGGTATCGTAACAGTACCGGCAGAGGATGGAAGCGGACGCATGATCCAGATCCTGTACGATGAAAACGGGAACCAGGTCAAAGAAGACTGCAAGATGTATGGCTATTACTTCCATATCAACAGTGAGACCGGTGAGATCACCAGGATGACAAAGCTGTATATGGAAGGCTATGACCTGAGTGAATGGAACGGGGATATCGATCTGAAGTAGTACCAGGGAAGTTTCCTGATTCTGCGCATATCGTGGTCGGAGACGGCGGATGAACGGACGGAATACTATATCCGCCAATGCGAACAGTACGGCATCCCGTATGGCGTATACTGCTACAGCTATGCACTGAACAATGAAGAGGCAGATGCAGAAGCGGACTTCGTACTGCAGCGGCTGAAAGAGATCGAAAAGAGCGTCGGCACACTGCGGTATATGAAACTGGGCATCTGGTTTGATATGGAAGATGCGGATGCGTGGAAGAAGCGGCAGACCAACGGTGCATTCTTCGACGCAGACCTGGTCACGGGGATCTGTGATACCTTCTGTTCCAAGATCCGCAATGCCGGCTACTTTGCAGGCATCTATGCGTCTTACAGCTGGTGGTGGTTTGGTTCCTGGGGACTGATCCAGAACAGTGTATCCAGCTATGGAAGATGGATCGCGCACTGGGGCAACGGAGACGGAACGATGCAGATCGACCTGGCAGGTTTCGGACACCTGCACCAGTATACCTGCACACCGCTGGACCGCGATGTCATGTATGTCGATCCATCCCACTTCAGCAAATAACTCCCCCAAAGACCGGCTCGTCCGGTCTTTTTTCATGCAAAGAAAAAGACCGGCTGTACCGGTCAGCGTGTTTCCAGAATACGCCGTATGGCATGCAGGTCGGGAAGCCGCTCGGATTCCTTCTGCACTGCCAGGCAGCGCTCTAAACAGGTGTCATCCCCGATCATCTTGCGGAAGGCTTCATACAGGGTGGAGACATCCAGGTCTTCTTCAAAAATATAATCACCGATGCCGCTGCGGCGGGCTGCCTGGGCAAAGAACAGACGCGGATATTCGTGGCTGGCGATGATCAATTGCGGAATGGCGCGGGCAGTGCATTCATGGTAGTAGTATTCACTGCCGTCATGGATGACAGCCATGGCATCATCCAGCATATCCTTGCGGGAGAGTTCGATATAATGCATATTGTCTTCCGTCAGGATATGGGCATTGTGGAAGCCGGCATAGACCTGGTATGGTGCACCTTTGAACGCTTCATTGAGCAGGCGGTAGATCGAGCCGGCCGAATCATTGAGATGGTGCAGGGCAATGGTAATGCGGGACTGATGACGGCTTGTCGAAGGGGATGATGTCATCGCCTTCAGACGGTAGGTCGATGCACTGTCGGGGAAAGGATGCACGGAAGCCGGTGAAAACAGGAAGCGTACATCGCATTTATTCAGCAGTGTCTTCATGTCGAAGACCTGTTCATACTGCATGCCGGAGAGGATCTCATTGACGCTGCGCAGGCATTTAGAAGGGAAGTAGGCATTGCGGTACATGGCGGAATTCACAAATACACCGCACCGTACGCCTTCTGCACGGGCTGCGATCATTGCGGCTGTACGGTCAATGGCCAATACCCAGTCCGGCTTGAAATGCCGGATCGTTTCGATCAGAGAAGCTGTATCAGCTTCCAGATACTTGCGGGAAGAAGCACCGATGGAATACAGATATTCTTCATAGGAACGGTTATCCGCATTGAAATTGAACAGAGGTGCTTTCAAAGGCGTGCATGGGTACAGCGAGGCATTGCGGAAGCCATTGGCTTTATCTGCACTGACAGCGACCGTATCCCCGGATTCTTTAAAAATATCCAGAAGACTGCGGGTCAGATAATAGGCTGCGGATTCCTTTGCATACAGGATGTTTGGAGCAATCAGGATCTTCATACCGTAATACTACAACAAACCGATAAATATTGCATTGGCAAACCGTTTTGGCATATCATGAGATGGAAGAAACCGGAGGAAGAAGAAATGCTTGAAGTATTAAATCATCCATTAATTACCCATAAACTGACGCAGATGCGTATGAAAGAAACAACAACAAAAGACTTCCGCGAACTCCTCGATGAGATCGCAGAACTGATGGCATATGAGGTTTGCCGCGATCTGCCGGTCAAGCCGATCGATATTGAAACACCAATGGCAAAGTGTGTTGGCTATGAGCTGAGCAAAGAAGTTGTTATCGTTCCGATCCTGCGTGCCGGCATCGGCCTGCTGGATGGTATCCGCCGTCTGGTACCGACAGCCAAAGTCGGCTTCATCGGTCTGTACCGGAATGAAGAAACACTGGAACCGGTCGAATATTTTGCAAAGTTCCCGAAGAACCTGGATCAGGCGATCACAATGGTCGTTGACCCGATGCTTGCGACCGGCGGAAGCGCATGCGATGCGATCTCAATGGTCAAGAAGCGCGGTGCGAACAACATCAAACTGGTATGCCTGGTCGGTGCACCGGAAGGTGTCAAGGCAGTGCAGGAGAAGCACCCGGATGTCGATATTTATCTGGCAGCGCTGGATGAATGCCTGAATGACATCGGATACATCGTTCCGGGTCTGGGCGATGCCGGTGACCGTATCTTCGGTACGAAGTAATGGATCTTGTACGGTTTATCGTCAAGTCGGCGGTATACCTGGTATTCTTTCTTGTATCCTGGTATGCCCTTGGGGCAGTGGATTATGAGAAAAGTCTGAAAAAGGGACATGTAAGGCAGGCACAGATCCTGTATGTACTGCTGGTCTGTGCACTGGCATATCTTGCCGGGTCGTTCTTCCTGTCCTTTCTGTACACAGTGTAAGAGAGGTGAAAACCTCTCTTTTTGGAGGAAACTATGCGTCTGGATCTGATCGTCCCATGTTTCAATGAACAGGAAGTACTGCCGGAATTCTTTGCGGTGTGCGAAGAAGTTCGTGCGCAGCTGCAGCAGCGTCTTTCCGTTGCCATGGAATATATCTTCGTCGATGACGGTTCCCATGACGGTACACTGGAATGGATCCGCCGCAAGTCTGAGACATGTTCGTATGTGCGCTATGTTTCCTTTTCCCGTAATTTCGGCAAGGAGGCGGCGATCGCAGCCGGCCTGCAGGAAGCAGATGGCGACCTGTGTGCTTTGATCGATGCAGATCTGCAGGATCCCCCGGCTTTATTGGTGCAGATGGCCGAAGCCGTTATAGAGGGAAGATGCGATATTGCGGCGGCGTACCGCAAAGACCGCAATGGTGAAGGCAAAGTCCGCTCCTTCTTATCACGGCGCTTCTATGCGATGTTAAACCACAATGATAAGGTAGAAATGCCGGAGGGTGCACGGGACTTCCGCGTCATGAGCCGGCGTGTGCGGGATGCACTGCTGTCGCTGGGGGAATATAACCGTTTTTCCAAAGCCATGTTTCAATGGGTGGGCTTTAAGACGGAATGGATCGGCTTTGAAAACCGCACCAGGGCAGCCGGGAAGACCAAGTGGTCATTGTCCGCACTGATGCGCTATGCCGTTGATGCACTGACCGGGTATTCCTCTTCCCCATTGCGTATTGCGTCGTGGTTTGGCATCGGGATGTTCTTCCTGTCATTGATCGGCATTCTGTTTGTCATCGTGCGCAAGCTGGTCTATGGCGATCCGACAAGCGGCTGGCCGTCCCTGGTATGCATTATCCTGTTCTGCAGCGGCATCCAGCTGTTCTGCATCGGGATCATCGGGGAATACCTTGCCCGAACGTATATGGAAGTAAAAAACAGACCTCTCTATATCGTCAAAGAAAAAAATCAGAAAAAAAATTGACCTCCATGCGGGGGAAACGCTCTCTTTCCGGGAATAAGTATTACGAAGGAGAGTTTTTTTATGAATGAAAAGGAAGTATGGAATAACTATATCCGCTATCGTACAAGTGTCTATGAAGCCATGGATCCGGAACACATCAGCCGCAATCTGATCTCCGAAGCCAATTGGATGGTGCGCAGCCAGTGCTTTTCCGGGGAGGACCTCGGCATCCGGGTGAAGCGCGGGGATATCTGCTTTGTGGATTTCGGACAGGTCTATCTGAATGAGAGCGGCTACCAGCATTTTGCCCTGGTGATGGCCATGTCCAATAAGAAAGCACTTGTTGTGCCGATGACCAGCAATGCGGTCACATACCGCAAAGCCTATGATGCCGAAGAGAATCCGGAGGGGTCGACGCATCTGATGCGGCTTGGACGTCTGAAGGGACTGCGCAAGCCGTCGGTATTGTTTCTCAATGATGTGAAATTCGTCAATACTGCGCGGATTATTGAGGTGATCGGCAATATATCCCCGCGTTCCCGTCTGTTCCATCAGGTACAGGACCGTCTGAAGGACGTCCTGTTCTCTTCCAAAACATGATACAATCGGGGCATGGTTCCCGATGATCTGAAAAAAGGCACATGGCTGCTGGCATTATCCGGCGGTCCCGACTCCGTAGCGCTGTTTCACATGATGCGGAAAGAAGGCGTGCATTTTGCGTGCGCGCATGTCAATTACCGCGTGCGCAGCCAGGCGGATGAAGAAGAGGCGTATGCAAGGCAGCTGTGTGCGCAGTATGGGGTGGAATGCCATGTGAAAACAGGACCGTTTTCTGCCGATGGGAATTTTGAGGCCTCTGCCCGTGAGATCCGCTATGCCTTTTTTGAAGAACTGGTACACATGCATGGATATGAAGGCATCCTGACGGGACACCAGATGGATGATCTGTTGGAAACATGGCTGATGCAGAAGGAAAAAGACCTGATTCCGGAAACGTATGGGATCGCGGAAGTCAGCACCTATCACGGCATCCCGCTGGTACGGCCGCTGCTTGCATATACCAAACAGCAATTGCAGGACTATTGCGATGCGAATGGCTATGCGTACTGGATCGATGCGTCCAATGCGGATGAACGCTACACCCGCAACCGTCTGCGTCACAGCGTGCTTGCGGACCGGACAATCGAGCAGAAAAAAGATATGCTGGAAGAAGTGCATAAAGCCAATGAAGCACTGCAGCAGCACCGCTTCGCTGCCCGTCATCTGATCCATAATGACCGATGTGATTTCGCTGCATACTGCTTGGAAAGCGAAGATGTGCGGCTTTTGGCATTGTTTGAACTGTACCGGGAAAAGGGACTGTATGGCTTCTCCCAGCGGTATTACAGAGAGATCGATAAGATCATAATGTGGCAGGATGACTTTGTGCAGGATGTGCGTGGGTACCGCCTGGTCAGTGATCATACGGCATTCTTCCTGATACCGCAGGCACAACCCTACGCCGATACCCATGAGACTGTTCACTTCGGTACATATGGCAGCTATACCATCGCAGAAAAAGGCCGTACAACGGAAGCCGTGCATATCACAGAAGACGATCTGCCGCTTACAATACGCAGTCCCAGAGCCGGAGATGCGATCCGGATGCGCTTTGGCACAAAGAAAGTATCCCGTTTTTTCATTGACCGTCACATTCCCCTGTATCTTCGCAGCAGCTGGCCGATCGTTGTGAATGCAAAAGGGGAAGTGATCCTGGTGCCGGGACTGGGATGTTCTTATAATCATTACGCTACGAAAGACGTCATCTATGTGATACAATCAAACAATACGGAGGAAGAAATATGTGGGAAAACAACGACATTAAAGAAATATTAATTACACGGGAGCAGATCGAAAAACGGTCGGTGGAACTCGGAAAACAGATCACGGAAGATTACCGTGCACTGGGCCGTACACCGCTTCTGGTCGCTCTGCTGCGTGGTTCCGTACCGTTTCTGAGCGAATTGATGAAAAACATCGATCTGGATATACAGTATGACTTCATGGACGTTAAGAGCTATGTAGGTACCCAGTCACAGGGTGATATCAAGATCCTGAAGGACCTGGATGATTCCATTAAGGGCAAGGATATCCTGATCATTGAAGATATCGTCGACACCGGCAATACGCTGAATACAGTATGCAAGACCATGTATCTGAAAGGCGCCACCAGTGTAAAGATCGCAACGCTGCTGGATAAGCCGTCACGCCGCACCAATAACGTGAAGGCAGACTATATCGGCTTTGAGGTGCCGAATGTATTTGTTGTGGGTTATGGCATGGATTTCGACCAGAGATACCGCTGCCTCCCCTATATCGGTGTTCTGAAAGAAGAATGCTATAAATAACGCTGTAAAAACAAGAGGAGTACCAGTCAATGCAGAAAAACAGAATTCTCTCATTCCTCCCGTATCTGATCGTGATACTGGCGGTCATGAGTCTGTTCACCATGAATAATCCCGGAAGGACTTCCCAGCTCAGCTATAAGGAATTCCAGACGGTGCTGAAAGAGGAAAAGATCACCAAGTCTGCTCTTTCCATCGGTGACAACATCACGACCGTGCGCGGTGTCTACAAAGACAAGGATGATAAGTCCGTCACGTTCACTTCCACGATCCCGTCCACCTCTGCTTCGATTGAAGAAACAATTGAAAAACTGGAAGACAGTGAACTGAGCATCGTGGATGCGGAAGCTTCCAACCTGTTCATTGATACGCTGATCTCTCTGATTCCGTTCCTGTTCATGGGCGGACTGGCAATCTGGATGGTCAATCGGATGAACGGCGCAGGAAGTGCAAATAACAAGGCATTTGAATTCTCCCGCTCCCGTGCCCGTCTGGAAGGAAAGGTACGCGTCCGCTTTACCGATGTGGCAGGCTGTGACGAAGAAAAGCAGGAGATGGCAGAAGTCATCGACTATCTGAAATACCCGAAGAAATTTGAAAAGATGGGCGCACGTATTCCGAAGGGAATCCTCCTGTGCGGTCATCTGGGTACCGGTAAGACGCTGCTGGCACAGGCATGTGCCGGTGAAGCAAATGTGCCGTTCTACAGCATCTCCGGTTCTGACTTCGTGGAAATGTTCGTTGGTGTCGGTGCAAGCCGTGTCCGTGACATGTTCAAGAAAGCACAGCAGACTGCGCCGTGCATTATATTCATCGATGAAATTGACGCAGTCGGAAGACAGAGAGGCGCCGGTTTCGGCGGCGGTCACGATGAACGTGAACAGACGCTGAACCAGCTGCTGGTGGAAATGGATGGTATGAATGATAACTCCGGTATCGTTGTCATAGCGGCAACCAACCGTCCGGATGTCCTTGACCCGGCATTATTGCGGGCAGGACGCTTCGACCGTCAGATCACCGTATCCCTTCCGGACCGCAATGGCCGTGAAGCCATTCTGCGTGTACATGCCCGCAATAAACCGTTTGCGTCTGATGTGGACCTGGGGGCACTGGCAAAGCGCACACCGGGCTTCTCTGGCGCAGATCTGGAGAACGTGCTGAACGAAGCAGCGATCCTGGCAGTACGCCATCACTCCGATGAGATCCATCTGGCACATGTGGATGAAGCCATCGACCGTGTCATGATGGGACCGGCCAAAGTATCCCGCACCTATGATGACAAGACGAAGAAACTGGTTGCCTACCATGAAAGCGGACATGCGATCATCGGTCTGTATCTGGAGAATTCC
This sequence comes from Solobacterium sp., assembly GCA_017539385.1. GTDB lineage: Bacteria > Bacillota_I > Bacilli_A > Erysipelotrichales > Erysipelotrichaceae > Bulleidia. The sequence continues at coordinate 19,768 of JAFYHC010000031.1, forward strand.
GTCGTGGTGCAGAAAGTTACGATCATCCCGCGCGGACAGGCAGGCGGCTATAACCTGATGACGCCGAAGGAAGAAAAGATGATGAATACCCGGAATGATCTTCTGGCTACCATCACTTCCTATATGGGCGGACGTACAGCCGAAGAACTGTTCTTCGATGATGTCACGACCGGTGCAGTCAATGACTTCGAGCGGGCAACGAACATTGCCCGTGACATGGTCACCCTGTACGGCATGAGTGATCTGGGACCGATCAAGTACGATTCCGGCAACGAGAATGTCTTCCTTGGCAGAGATTACAACTCACCGAGCAATGTGTCCGGTCAGGTCGCATTTGAGATCGATCAGGAAGTACGCAAGATCGTCAACGAATGCCATGACAAGGCAAAGGAAGTCATCAATGCTCACCGTACCGAACTGGAGCGTATTGCCGAAGCGCTGATGGAATATGAAACGCTGACAGCAGAGCAGATTCAGAAGGTCGTTAACGGCGAATCCATCGCTGAAGAATTCGCCTACAAGAAGGAAGCTGCTCCGGCAGAAACACCTGCAGATACCCAGGCATAATGCAAAATGCAATGAGGCTGTGATCAGATCAAATTGATCTGATGAACAGCCTCATTTTTTCAATTGTGTGAAGAATATGTGAAATTCAGAGTAGTTATGTGAGACCTTTGTGAAAAAAACGGGGTAAATAAACAAAGAAAAAAGAACAGGGTATACAATAAAACCCGTAGTAAATAACTACTTTTTTTAAAACATTGCCATTTCATCAAAACGGTTTCCGGCAATGGTAAGGAGGACTCATGAAACGAATCGGTAAAGTTCTGTTAAGCAGTGTACTCCTGTTCAGCGGTGTGAACACAGCCGTATGGGCAGAGGAGGAACTGGAAAAGCCGACAGAAACAGAAGAAGTGACTGAGATAACCGAAGAAGAGAGCGAAGAAACGGTTGAAGAAGAAGTCATAACAGAAGAAGAGACAGTTGCGGAAGAAGAAACACCGGCGGAAGAAGAAACACCGGCGGAAGAAGAAGTACCGGCGGAAGAAGAGACTGTCGCAGAGGAAGAAGAAAGTGCACCGGCCGAAGAGCAGGCAGACCTGCTGGATGCGGCGAAAGTGGACTTTGTAAGCAATCTTTATACAAACATCCTGAACCGTCCCGGAAGCAGCGCAGAGATCAGCGGCTGGGTAAACGGACTGAACGGACAGATGACAGCAGCGAGAGTGATCGCAGGATTTGTTGAGAGTTCAGAGTATCAGTCAAAATACCCGGGAGACAGAGCATACGTCGAAGACATGTATGAAGTGATCCTGAGCAGAACGGGAAGCGCATCGGAAGTGAACGGATGGGTATCCTGCATGGAGAGCGGCCAGACATACCGCGCAGTATTAGCAGGAATGATCAACTCATCCGAGTTCAAGAGACTGTGTGAAGCACGTGGGATGACAGCAGGCAGTTATACATCGCCGAAGGCAGTGGATAAGAACCTGAAGGTAACGAAGTTTGTATCAAGATTATATACAAAGGCGCTGGGAAGAAAGTACGATGTGAACGGACTGGAGAACTGGGCAGGGAAGATCCTGAGCGGAATGACAGGAGCGAGACTGACAGAGAACTTCATCGAGAGCAAAGAGTACAAGAACAAGAATCTGAGCACAGCAGCGTTTGTAACGAATCTGTATGAAGTACTGCTGGACCGTACACCGGGCAGCAGCGAAGTGAATTACTGGATCGAGAAGGTAAACGGCGGCCAGACAAGAAGAGCGATCGCGATGGGATTAGTAAATTCAACAGAGTTCAATAACCTGTGCCAGGCATCTGGGATCAACAGAGGCGTATATGCATCCCCGAATGCAGTGGATCAGAACTATGCGATCACGACATATGTCGGCAGACTGTATGAGAAGTGCCTGGGAAGAAAGGCAGACGCAGCAGGACTGGAGAGCTGGACAGCACGGATCCTGAACGGAACGAATACAGCAGCAGGGACAGCGAACGGCTTCTTCAATTCAGCGGAGATGATCGGAAGAAAGCTGTCGAACAGTGCATATGTACGTGCAGCGTATCAGGCGATCCTGAACCGGACACC
>JAFYHC010000032.1 GCA_017539385.1 Solobacterium sp.
CACGGCTTTGTTTTCGGAATGGTCTCCAGCTGCTCCGGATCTTCAAGTATGAGAATGTCGCTGTCAGCGGAAACAGTGAATCTGAAAAACTGCTTAAGCGATTGAACAGAATACCGGTTTTCTCTGCACCATGCGCTCCAGCCAAAAGGGTCATTTTCGCGGCTTGCCCACAGACCGGTGCCTTCCATCGGTTTAGTGTTCCATGTGCTGTTTCTAATCGGAGAAAACAGTTCTAGATCAAATGCATCTGCTCCATAGTGTATGTAGACTGTCATTCCCGCACCTCGAAAAGCATTGTCTTTCATGTCAGGATACTCCCATCACCTGCATTGCTGTGTTTTCAAGAAATTCTTCCACGGACGGCTCACGGTCTCCGAATGCCGCCACAAAAGCCGGTGACTTCTGCAGGTATGCATCATGTATAGCTTTCTGCATTTCTTCCCTGACATCTTCTTCAGAGAAACCATTTTGCAAAGCGACCTGCTTAAGTACGTCTTTCATTTCCATATGATTTTACTCCTTCACCTGTTTTATCTCATTGTCCGGGGCAGGTTCACTCAATCATGCTCCTTGCCCATTCCGTACATTCTTCGGATTCCATCAGGCACAGTTCCTGCCATATGCCTGCATAATATATTCCTTTTGACGGGTCTTTTGCCAGATTCTTCCGGTTGCCGAATATATGATGAGTATCATATACAGGATTCATTTTCCATGTCGCCTTGGGAGCGCCTTCGAGGGTAAGAACTCGCTTTTCGTCAAAGCTTAACAGGCCGGCTCCCGATCTGCTGTCATCAAATGACAGATGTTCAGCTGCTCTGAATATTACATTTGTTTTGTTCTGGTTGAATCTGTCTGCAGAGTGCGGATGCCAGAACACCCTCCTGATCTCTTCCGGATCGCTTATTATCTCACCGATCTGAAGATAGCCCCATATGATCTGCAGGTCGTTGTCCCTGTAATAATCGCCGCTTCTTCTTGTAAATCTATAGTGTCCGTCCTTTCTTTCGACAAAGTGAAAGTTTCCGAAGAACAGGAACAAATCCCCTGCAGATATGTCGTTATTATGAAGATACGAGGCTGCCGCATTGACCTGTCCGAATGCCGGGAACCATCCCGGAACTGCATCCTTTCTTCTGCATGGATCAAGATCCGGATCAACATGACAGTGATATGTGCTGCCCTTGTACTTCAGATCGTCAATAATATCCCGGTAAGTAGAATCGCAATAGCACAGATCATCGTAAGTATAGAAGTCTTCTGACGCTGGAATCGGCATCGAAATCATTGCCCCGTCCTCAAAGATGGGACTGACAATGCCTCCGTTTGCCGAATCAAATCCTTTTCTGCTCAGTATTACCTTCATCTCAACACCTTCACTGCAATGAGTATTCCCATTGATAATGCTGCAGAAACAAGCGGTACCATTGCTGTATAAAAGGCTTTCATCTCTTCCATGCGGTAATATGCCACATAAAGTATTATGCTGATAATGAATGCAACGGCGATCACAGTGCACATAATGGTAAACCCGCTTTCTGAAAGACCACCTGCAGCATTCAGATTGCATATGACTGCAATCTCCAGCATCGTCCATCCGACAATCAGAATCAGTTCCGTTGTCACTATGCGGTGAAATACAAAGCGTGTCATCAGAAGCAGGAGAACATAGGCCGCAATTCCAACTACCAAAATCCAGATGTCTCCGATCTTAGGCGTTGTAATCAGAGGAACCTTCGTGAGACTCAACACAACTCCGACTACACCAAGAACTGCCGTGCTCAAAAGGAGAATTCCGTTCGCACCTCCTATACGATTCACTGACTCTCCCGGTCTGTAACATCTGTACCACCAGATCATGTAGAAAACGCAGCATATTATTAATAAGGTCTGCCCTGTGAGTATTCTTCGCATTATCTGTGACTGAAAAACTGGTAGTTATCTGACAGACTGCCATTCCTCTTTGGAAAGGTATGTTATGTGTTCCGTTCGGAGAACGCCCTCTATGGCACAGGGCACATTATAGGCCGTATGATGATAATGAAAACCGCACTTCTCCTGAACACGCTTTGACTTTTCATTCCCATCAAAGTAACCACACCATATTTTATTA
>JAFYHC010000033.1 GCA_017539385.1 Solobacterium sp.
CACATGCATTCAACATAATCCTTGGCATAGCCCCAGTCACGCTTGGAATCCAGGTTGCCCAGTTCCAGGTGGTCCTGCAGACCGCAGGCAATACGGCCGGCTGCCAGAGTGATCTTACGGGTAACGAAGTTGTCGCCGCGGCGCTCGGATTCGTGGTTGAACAGGATGCCGTTGCAGGCGAAGATGCCATATGCTTCACGGTATTCGCGGATCATCCAGAAGCCATACTGCTTGGCAACTGCATACGGGCTGAACGGGTGGAACGGTGTTTTTTCGTTCTGCGGTACTTCCTCGACCTTGCCATACAACTCAGATGTGGAAGCCTGGTATACACGTGTCTTCTTGTCCAGGTGGTTGATGTGGACAGCTTCCAGAATACGCAGAACGCCAAGTGCGTCTACGTCACCGGTGTATTCCGGTGCATCAAAGCTGACACCGACATGGCTCTGTGCAGCCAGGTTGTAGATCTCATCCGGTTCGACCTGACCGACGATGCGGATCAGAGACGAAGAGTCGGACAGGTCACCTTCATGAATGTGCAGTTTGTTTTCTGCAAGAAGGTGGTCGATTCTCTGTGTTGTTGAAACAGACGAGCGGCGGATAATGCCGTGTACTTCGTATCCCTTCTCAAGAAGGAATTCGGCAAGGTAGGATCCATCCTGTCCGGTAATACCGGTGATGAGTGCTTTTTTCATACTGTAGTTTTCTCCTTTATTTATAACAGTTCAGTTCTTCCGTTTTCTTCCAGCTGTGCCATGACGGTCTTGATCTCACCGGCATGTTCTTTGTCACAGATGAGGATCGCGTCTTTGGTATCGACGACGATGATGTTCTCCAGGCCGACTGCTGCGATCAGCTTGCTTTCACCCTGGATAATGCAGTTTTTCGAATTGACGGTGATGACATCGCCGGCAACGATACTGCCGTCGGCGTCTTCTTTCTGCAGGCGTCCTACTGCCAGCCAGGATCCCACATCATCCCATCCGAAGCTTCCCGGGATGACGAAGATACTGTCGGCTTTCTCCAGAACGCCATAGTCGATCGACTGCGACTGCATGGCGCGGAATTCTTTCTGCAGCACAGCGTTGTATTCGTCGGTGCCGATGGCTGCACGGATCGTCATGAGTTTCTCATACGTATCCGGCATATATTTCTTCAGATCATCCAGGATCGTGGATACCTTCCAGACAAACTGGCCGGCATTCCAGAGATACTGACCGCTCTTGAGGTATTCGCGTGCCTTTTCAAGATTCGGCTTTTCAACAAAGCGGTCTACGGCAAAGGCGCTGTTCTTGCGGCTGTCCGGGATGTACTTGATATAGCCGTATCCGGTCTCCGGATAGTTCGGCGTAATACCAATCGTTACGATGCTGTGACCGTCTTCCGCGATCTCGGATGCATCCTGCAGAGTATTGCGGAAGATATCCGGCATGCGGATCTGGTGATCGCTCGGCAGAACGATCATAACGGCATCGTCATACTTCTGTGCAATGTGGATGGCACCCAGACCAATGCATGGTGCGGTGTTGCGTCCGACCGGTTCACACAGAATGTTTTCTTCCGGAATACCCGGAAGCTGTTCTTTGACCAGTTCGCGGTAATCTTCATTGGTGGAGATATAAATATCTTCCATGCGGATGATCGGCAGCAGACGCTCAACGGTGAGCTGGATCATCGTCTTTCCGTCACCGGTCAGCGATAAAAACTGCTTCGGCAGACTCTTGCGGGAACGCGGCCAGAAACGGGTGCCCCGTCCGCCTGCCATGATCAGTACTGTTTTCGTTAATTGACTCATAATATGACCTCTGTATAATCGTAAGAATTATAGCATATTCAGCGTATTACTTATACACGGCTTCTCCACCAGTCCAGCGTCTGCTGAATGGTTGTGTCAAGATCGATCTCCGGCTTCCATCCGGTGCATTCCTGCAGCTTGGTGATATCTGCCTCAATGATCGGCACATCGATCGGACGCAGTTTTTCCGGATCGACATAGACTTCGATCTCACACTTTGCGTGCGAGAGGATCTGATCCAGAATGGAGCGGATCTGCACCGCATGTCCGGAACCGACATTGTATGTTTCACCTGCTTCACCATGCTTCATCAGAAGCACATAGGCACGCACGACGTCGCGCACATCGGTAAAGTCACGCTTCGCATTCAGATTGCCGACATGGATGACCGGTTCACGCAGTCCCTTTTCGATCTCTGCGACCTGTTTGGAGAAGTCTGCCGTGACACCGATCGGTGCCTGGTTGGGACCGGTATGATTGAAGGAACGGGTGCTCATGATCTCAAGTCCATATCCCTTGGCATAGAGCTTTCCGATCATGTTCTGACATACCTTGGTCACGGCATAGATATTGCCGGGACGGGTATTGTTGTCTTCTATGATCGGTACTTCATTCGTCTTTACATAGCCATACTCTTCACCGGATCCGATCAGAAGCACACGCGGCTTCTTTTCTGCCCGGCACAGGGAATCCAGCAGGTTGACGGCACCCTTGATATTGATATCAATGGTCAATTGCGGATTCTTCCAGGACAGTGCCACAGAGCTCTGCGCTGCCAGGTGGAACAGATAGTCCGGTCTGGCTTCCTGCAAAAGTGCATCGATCTGTGATGGATCGGTAATATCCAGATCACAGACGGTGATGCCTTCTTTCTCGATGACTTCCCGCGGCATCTTGGTGGCAGTGATCTTCCAGGATGGTTCGTCCCGCTGTATGCAGTCGATCAGGTGTCCGCCGACAAAGCCGGCTGCCCCGATGATCAATACGTTCTTTTCTCCCATATGATTTACCTCTTTACCCGTATTATACATGATGATTCGATCAGGCCGCGGATCTGTTTGATCACGGTATCCCAGGAATACTGTTCCTGTACATATCTCTGTCCGCAAAGACCGATCTCTTTTCGCTCCTGCGGGCGATTCTGCAGACGGTCAAGTATTCCTTCAAACTCATAATAATCGCTGTAATACAGCCCGCCATTGGACTGTATGCAGTGTTCTTTTGTTACTTCACAGGCACCGTTGACGACCGCCGGCACTTTGAGTGCCATCGCCTCCAGCACGACCATCGACAGACTCTCATACCGTGACGGCAGCACCAGGCACAGCGCACCTGCCATGACATCGTATTTTTCCTGTTCCGATACATAGCCAAGCGATACGACATGTTCGCTCTTTTTGATCCGGATGGACTCCCTGCCGCATAATACCAGCTTCAGTCCGTTATTATGCCGCTTGGTATATTCTTCAAAATACTTCAGCAGCACCGGCACCATCTTGCCTTCATCCACGCGTCCGACATAGGTAATGTAATTTCCCAGGTTATATTTCTCACGGGTGATCCGCGGATTCATGACAGCAGGCACTTCAATCCCGCACCCGCCCACAACATGCGGCACATCGCCATTCTGAAACAGACGCTCACACAGACGTCTTTCTGTATCGGTCAGATAGATAATGCCGGCACACTCCCGGAAGATCCTCCGCAGGCTCTTCATGAAAATATACTGCTCATCGTGCGCCGTTGGCACCAGGATGGCTTTCTCTGCCACTTCGGGAAGACCTGCCACGGTCGGCCAGTAGAGATACGTAAAGAAGATAAACGCATCGTATGTGTCTTTCTCTTTCCGCAATGCCTCCACAAGATCCGGACAGTACGGTCCCTGGGCAATGAGCCACTCCATTTCCTTCTTTTCGTCTCCGCATACATCTTTGCGGAAGACGGCACTGAGAGAATCTGTCTTTGCCCTGTCGCGCTCCTGAACAGCAGAAAAACGGTATACATGGATACCGTTGATCACTTCTTCATTTGCTGTATATTCGTTTTTCCAGGTGATATAGTCACGGGCTTTCGATGTCATGACACTGACATCGAAATACCGGGACAGATGTTCTGCCATTTCCCGGCACAACAGTTCTGCACCCCCGTTGACTTCTTTCCCATACCGCTGAATGACAAAGCAGATCTTTTTCTTCATGTCACTTTTCCTGTGCGATGAAATCCTTCAGATACTTCAGGAACATATCCATGACAACTGCATTGTCAAAGTCTTTCAGACGTCTGTCCTGTCCTTCGATCATGGCTTTGCGCAGATCCTGATCTTTTACGACACGGTCGATCAGACCTGCTACTTCTGTCATGTTCTTTTCCTTGAACAGAATGCCGCTGCCGCCCAGCGTAGAAGCAATTGCAGTGGAATCATAGGCAAGGATCGGCACATGGAAGAACATGGATTCTACGAGCGGTACGCAGAATCCCTCGTGCTCACTCATGCACAGGAATACATCAGCGATGCTGTAATACGCCAGGATATCATTGAATTTGATATGTCCCGGGAAGATAACATCCTGTACGCCCAGGGCATCGATATAGCCCTTCAGACGCCGGTAATACACATCCGTCTCAATATACCGTCCGACCAGGAACAGCTTCGCATCCGGGTCGTAATACTTCTTGTACAGATAGAATGCACGGATCAGATCCTCATGCATTTTATTCGGTACGACACGTCCGACAAACAGTATGTTCGCACCCGGTGTGCCTTTATACTTCCGGATGACGCCTTTTCCCGGTTCTTTCTTATAATCGTCAAAGGCGATCAGGATCGGCAGTACATCGATCTTGCACTTAAACCCATAGGAAATGAGGTCCTGACGGTTAAAGTCCGAATCTGCCAGACAGTAATCAAATGCACCGGCAATGCGCTTGACTTCCTCAATGCCTGTCAGACAGTAGTTATATGCCGTCGAATCATAATTCTTATAGAAATGCGCCGGCGTAATATTGTGATAGATGCAGATCTTGCGGCACTTCGCATCCGTGACATAGTTGATATACTTCCAGCCTACCGAGAGATGGTAGATGATGATATCGTCTTTCTTCGGTGCTTTCCACTGATCGATGGTCTGTGCCAGGTCATTGCCAAGACGCTGGTCCACGACCTCCGCAATGATCTGCGACTGGTAGCCGTTTTCCTGCAGGGCATGGTGAATGGCAATGACATCATTGCCGATCGCATCCCCATAGTTCAGGCACGGCAGCATCTGTATGATCTTCATAACGCTCCCTGGCCTTATTCGGCATCCTTGCGCAGACTGCGGTTCTCTTCTTCCAGCGCTGCTACCTTGCGGTTGAGCTCTGTGATCTCTCTGGACATCGTCTCCATACGCAATTGCATCGCCTTGACAGCGTCTTCCGTCTGCGTATTCTTCGTACTTGTCTCATGGATATAGTTGCGTACCTGGTTCATAGAACGCGTTGTATTGGCATTGAAATCGTTCTGTTCATTCACGATCGGATCAATGAAGAAACGGATCAGCTTGCGGATAATCTTCTTGAAGAAGATGATCAGGAATCCCAGCGGACGGTTGGACTTGATCGGCTGCCATGTCTGCACCTGGAAGCACCGGTTCATATACATGTTGGAATCCATGAATTCATCATTGTTAAAAGGACCTGTGCCGCTGTCAACGACCGTTGCCTGCTGCGGCATCGGTATCTCTTCAAAGGACAGCACTTCATCCCGCAGTCCTCTTGCGTCGATATCCGCACGAATCTCTTCCATGATCTTCGTGACATCAATATTCATATTCGTATTCTCTTCCATGATTCCCTCCTGTTTACTCCTGTGTCAGTTCCTTGAAGAAAGTCATCAGTTTATCCACGATCACATCCCAGCTGAAATTCTGCAGTACATACTCCCTGCCGTTTCTTCCCATCTGTTTTGCAATCTCTTCGTGTGTCAGAAGGTAGTCCAGACCGCCTTCAAACTCATAATAGTCCTTGAACCAGAGTCCGCCGTTTGTCTCCCGGCAGAAATTCTGCGTCACCGCACAATCCTCATGAACCATGACCGGACGCTCTCCCAGCCAGCTCTCCATGATTACGATGGAGAAGCTTTCGTGGATGGACGGGTTGCACAGAAGACTTGCGGCTGCGCATGCATCGTGCTTGTCCTGCAGATCCACAAAGCCAAGATCGATGATGCGGTCTTTGAGATGTTCCGGAATCGTTACTTCACCGCCGCCGATCAGCACCAGCTTCAGATCACTTTCCGGATGCCGCTTCAGATACATGCCATAGTACTGGATGAGCAGATAGATATTCTTGCCGACATCCTTGCGTCCTGCATACAGAATAAACGGTTCCTGGATGCCGAACTTTTCCCGGAAGTGTTCCGGATGGGATTCAAACTCTGTATCGACGCCGGCACCAAGCACAGCCTGCTTCGCACCCGACAGATCAAATACACGGTTTGCCAGATCATGTTCCGGCTTTGCCAGATAGATCATGCCCCGTACGCTTTCGAATGCCTTTTTATAGATATCCATGTGGATATAGGCTTCTTCGTGGAAACACGGGATCATGACGCTCTTTTCCGGGCATTCCAGAATTCCGTAATAGTTTGTTGAGAACATATACGGGATATAGATGAACAGCGCATAGTCGTCTTTATGTTCCCGGATATATTTGTATAATGCCGGGCTGTTGACGAATTCTTCCATGAATGTCTGTTCTTCTTCTTTTGATACCTGCTGGTTGTTCATCAGCCGGATATTGATGGCATCAAACTTTGCGGCATCGCGTCTGCGCACCGGGAAGCGGCGTACGGTTACACCATTGACGTCATCGATCCCCTCCGGATAGAAGTTCGCGCCCCAGTCACTGTTGAACTGCTTGACGCATGTCGTCAATACTTCCAGGTCTACACCTGCCTTGGACAGATGACCGACGATCCCGCGCAGTTCGCTTTCTGCACCGCCGGTAATATTCGCAGCATACCAGGGAATGATAAATGCCAGTTTTTTCATAGATACCTCCTGTTACTGCTCATACCACTTGGTCTCATAGTGGATAATGCCGGATTCCCGCCACTTTCCGACCACGGTAAATTTCATATATTCGTTGTAATAGTCACAAGGTGTGGAATCTGCTTCAATGATCGAACACTGCAGCGTAAACCGTCCGCCCAATAACCACAGCGGTGTGCTTTCAAAGATCAGTGTGCCGCTGCTTCTGCCGCGGGTATCCACCGTCACACCGGCCAATTGCGTATTGGTGCCGCAGATCCATAAGCCGTCCGCATTGAAGATGCCCATGCCGAAGACCAGCTCATCCAGCGGTTCATTCAGTTCATATTCAAAGCGCAGATAGAACACTTCATCCGAGGCAATTGCTTCGACCGGCTTGCCTTCGCAATTGAGCAGCTCACACTTGCGGATCACCGCTTTCTGGTTGCCGTAATGCTTCGCTGTCGGATCCATCGTCAGTGACTTGTATTCTTTCTTTTCAATGACAGCTTTGGGTTCTTCTGTCTTCTGTTCTTTTTCCGCATGTCTGCGGCGTTCCTCATTGATCAGAGCAATGCGCTGTTCATTCATATACGAAAGATATGTATCGACAACGTCTGCACTCTTTCCCTGGGTAACGACTTTGCCCTTATTGATCCATACTGCCTTGGAACAGAATGTCTTGACGGTATTCATATCATGCGTGACCAGAACGATCGTTACACCGCTTGCCTTCAGTTCCTGCATGCGTTCATAGCACTTCGCCTGGAAGTTGGCATCACCGACTGCCAGGATCTCATCGATCAGAAGGATATCAGCGTTGACATTGATCGCTACAGCAAACGCCAGACGCATATACATACCGGATGAATACGTACGCACCGGATTATCGATAAAGTCCCATAATTCCGAGAAGTCGATAATATCATCCAGACGTGCATCGATCTCTTTCTTCGTTAATCCGAAGATCGACGCATTGATATAGATGTTCTCCCGTCCGCTCATATCCGGATGGAAGCCGGCACCCAGTTCGATCAGCGACGATACGCGTCCGCGCATCTCGATCGTACCGGTATCCGGATACATGATCTTTGTCAGCAGTTTTAATGTAGTGGATTTGCCGCAGCCATTATGCCCGATCAGGGCAATGGCTTCGCCCTTCTGCACTTCGAAGGATACATCATCCAGCACCCGGCGGTTTTCAAAGCGTCTGCGCTTGGAAAACAGTGCCAGTTCTTTTAATGTGCGTCCCTTATCCAGGTAGACTTTGAAGGACTTTGTAATATTCTTTACTTCAATCGTATTTTCCGGTTTCATTACAGTTCCTCCGCAAAGTGTTTCTTCAGATGACGGAATACCATATAGCCGACAGCAACGATCACAACACCGAAGATCACGGCGCTGAGCAGTGTTTCCATCTGCGGTGCTCTGCCATAGTAGAGAATATCACGATATGCAACGATGACCGGTGTCATTGGATTAAGACGGAAAAACGGCACCAGACGCTCCGGGACCTGCTCCAGTCCGTACATGACCGGTGTGGCAAACTGCCATGCCATGCCGATGATTCCCATGAAGTATTCCACATCGCGCCAGTATACCGTAACGCCGCTGACCAGGAAGGTCATGCCCAATGCCACAAAGTATTCGATCACCATGACCACAGGCATCCAGATCAATGCCGAAAGACGCAGCGGATACCCCGCCAGCAGCAATGCCGCAAAGACGACCAGCAGGCTCAGGCACATATTAACAAACTGGCTGGTGACAAACGATACCGGAATAACTTCCCGGGGGAAATAGATCTTCTTGATCATATCTCCCTGCGCACGGATGCATCCCGCACCGCCGGTAATACAGGTATTAAAAAAGATCCACGGTACCAGAGCAACAAACAGGAACAGATAGAAGTCCTTGATGTTGTTGCGCAGGATAATGGAGAATACCATCGTATATACCGCCAATTGCAGCAATGGATTGAGGAATGTCCACGCAAAGCCCAGTACCGAGCCTTTGTAGCGTCCTTTCAGATCCCTGTGCACCAGCGAAAAGATCATTTCCCGGTATGCATATAGTTCTTTAAATATGTTCATAGATCTCCTCCGTGCGCGTTTTCAGAAGCGCAGCCGGTTCTTCGGCACGCTCTTTCGCATGCATATAGGCATATGCATTGTCACGCAGCGTTTCATAGTATGCTTTGTCTTCAAACAGACGGCGCATTCCTTCGGCAGCCTTCTCTGTATCCGGTACAGCCCAGAAGTATTCTTTCTTATATGGATACAAGTCTTTGCCAACCTGCCGCAGGGTATATGGAATCATGCATGCCCGCGTATCATCCTGGAATTCCGTATTGGCAGAATAATTGGTCGCGATCGTAGGCACGCCCATCATCATCGCTTCCGCCAGCACCAGTCCATAGCCCTCTGAACGATGCAGCGATACATAAACATCGGCGCAATGGATCAGGCTGTTGACTTCCTTCTTCGGCAGCATCTCCCGCACAAAGTACACCGCATAGCCATCCAGCTTCTTCTTCAGTGCCTCCAGTTCCTTCTCTGAGGCATTGCCGATCTTGATGACAAGACCGGTATTGTCTTGGGGCGTGAAGGCCTTCATATACGCTTCAATGACGCCATAGGGATTCTTGCGCTCCGAGATGGAATTGGAATCAAACAGCATCAAAAACAGGAAGCGGTCTTCGGGAAGATGAAAATGACTGCGGTCATAGGCTTCTTCGAACGGTGCTTCCACGGTATACGGAATGGTATAGACCGGTTTGTCCGTCACTTTCCGCACCGCTTCGGAAACAAATTCTGCCGGTGTCCAGATCTCATCCAGCTGCTGGATCATCGGCATCCACTCTTTGGGGAATTCCTGCATCTCCCACAGCCAGAACGCGATGTTGTAATGCCCTTCCCATGCCTCTTTCGGCAATATCTGCCACGCTTTGTGGAATTCATGCATATTGATATGGAACAGGTTGATCCCATATGTATAGTCAGTGGAAAGACGGTCATCGAATTCATGGTTGTCCCGGTTCAATTGCGCAGTCGGTGCAAAGTCGATAAATGCATGCGGAATGCCGGCATATTCAATTTCCTTCGCCACCAGACGGCAGCTCTGTCCAAGCCCGGAATCCTGCGAAAAACTCCCGATCAGGTTGATGCCCATCGGGTAAGTCTCTCTGGCAAAGGGAGTACGCTCTGTACGTCCCATTTCACGGATCACCCGCTGGTTCAAAGCGGAGCGTACATTGCGGATCACATTTGCCGGTATCACAGTTTTGATTGCTTTCTTGATCTTCGGATTCATAATTCCTTTCGCATACACCGGTCGAGGAACGCACGGTATCCTTCTGATACCGTCTCTTCTGCGTAGCGGTCAACGACCTTCTGTGCCTCTTCCCTGCTGCAGGCAGATACGCCTTTCAGCATCTTTTCAGCCAGGCGCACAGATGCTTCATAGAAACCGGTCTTTACCGGTGTATATGTAATGCAGTCACCGATGATCTCTTTGAGTGTGCCAAGATCGCCGGCAATTACCGGCTTATTATAATTCATTACCTCCACAATTGGAATTCCGAACCCTTCTGCCCGGGATGGAAACAGGAAACACGAGCAGGAAGCATATTCCTGCATCTTTTCTTCTTCACTTACATAGCCAAGATACTGGATGCCGTCGGTGTGCTGCTGCACCTGTTCCAATTGCTTCATGATGCCGTCTTCCCGGATCTTTCCAGCCAGACGCAGTCCCTTGGTACCGCCCCGTTCTTTATAGATGCGGTATGCCTCCAGAAGAATATCTGTCCCCTTGCGGGTCTCCATATTGCCGATATAGAGGAAGCAGTTATTATCCGTTACGGGCAATGGCGCAAGACGGGGAACGACGATATAGCCGACAAAGTGGGGAATCTCGCGCATCTTTGGAAAATAGCGGAATGTTTCTTCCTGCGTATCCAGGGAATTGAATACAAAGGCATCAAAATACTGCATGGAACGCTGAATGCCAAAGCGGAAATAATGCGGATAGATGCGGCCGAAGTGCTCTGGATCAGACAGCGGAAACATGTCGTGGATCGTTGCAACCATGACACCGTACGGATTCACCGTTTTCACCGGGATCATCGTATTGCCTTCCCAGAATACATCCGGACGCACCGCATGGATGCATTCCTGCACAAAGCGGTAATAGCCGGCCAATGCGGTATTCTTTGACACCTGTGTGCCATATTCATAGATCGTGACGCCGTTATTCTGCAGTTCTTTCATCTGATCCGACAGGCATAAGTCCGTCACGATGGAAAAGTCATATCCCTCATAGCGCATAACGCCTTTAATCAATGTATAAATATAAATGCCAATGCCGCTGGGCTTTGTGCCTAATGAGCGGCCGTCCATCAGGATCTTCATTGCTTTCTCAGCCTCCTGTATGCAAGTGTGCGCAATTGCGACGGCATGCGTGTCATCCCAAAAGTCAGCACCAGTGCTTTATAATACTCCGCCTGCGATGTATAGCCAAGGTCTCTCTGCATGCGGCGCAGTTTCTTATACTGCCCAAAGTACTCCCTGCCGCCTCTGCGGGAAGCGAAATTCTCTCCCAGGCGCATCGCCACCAACGGCTCGGGTATATTTTCGATCTTCATGCCCATTGCCAGCATGCGGGACCAGAGGTCATAATCCTCCAGCAGCGGGAAATGCCGATAGCCCCCTGCCTGGCGCACCGCATCTGTACGGAACATGACAGTCATATGATTGATCGGATTGCGCGTTTTGCCATAGGCATAGACCTCTTCGTATGTACATGGCATATGCTTGCGGCTGATGATCACGCCTTCTTCCTGGAATTCTTCGATATCACTGCCGATGGCTGCCACATCCGGATGTTCATCCAGATATTTTGCTTCGATTTCCAGCCGGTCTGCACGGGCGATATCGTCCGTATCCATGCGGGCGGTATATTCCTGGCTGCAGTGCTTCAATCCCTCAAACAGCGCTATGCCAAGCCCGCTGTTTTTCGCTAACGGCACCCGTACCAGCGGCACATCGCTTTCCTTCTGCAGCTCCTGCAGCACAGCATACAGTTCTTCCGTCAGCGGTCCGTCTTCCACCACAACGATCTCATCGGCTTTGCGGGTCTGCCGGACCATACTTAAAACAGCCGTCCGGACATAGGCCGGCTGTTCTTTTGCATACAGGCTCATCAATACAGATATTCCCATTTATCCTCCTGAGACCTCGTTGATCAGTTCTGACAGCTTCATCATAATGGTCTTCCACCGGTAATTCTGCTGTACATAGGCATAGCCGGCTTCTCCCATCTCATCGCGCAGTGTCCCGCTTTCTTCCAGCCTGTGCAGGCCTGCTTCGAATTCTTCCGATCCATTGTATGCAATACCGCCGGAAGAACGGTCGCAATGTGCCTTCAGCACTTCGCATTCCCCATTGACCAGTACCGGCTTATGCATCGCAAATGCTTCCAGCACCACCATGGACAGGCTCTCGTACTTCGACGGAAGCACCAGACACATGCATGCGGCCAGGCCGTCGTATTTATCCTGTTCACTGACAAAGCCCAGCGACAGGATGTCATCCCGCTTCGGAATGGCAATGACTTCATTGCCCATTAATACCAGTCTGAGGGATGACGGGTGTTTTTCTTTATATGCCGCAAAGTCCGCAAACAGCTGTTCGCAGTTCTTCCCGGTATCGATTCGTCCAATATACAGGATAAACGGATCATCCCCGTATTTTGTACGGAAGCGCTCCGCCGAAACATCGTCCGGCACACTGACGCCTGCGCCGCCGATCATGCAGGGGATCCTGTAATTGCCAAAGCGTGAACGGATCAGCCTGCGCTCTTCCTCGGTCGAAAACAGGATCGCCCGGGGAGAAGCAAACAGCCGGTGATAGATATTCATGCGCAGGAACGGTTCATCGTGTGCAAACGGCACCAGGATCGCCTTGTCCTTCAATGCCGGCACACCCATGACCGTCGGATAATACAAATACGTAAAAAACAGGAAACAGTCGTAGACATCCGCATGGTCTTTCAGCCATTCGATCATCTGCGGCACATACGGACCCTGGCGGTCGACCCAGATCTGTTCATCGCCTTCTTCCATGCAATGATGCACAAATTTGGCATTGATCTCATGGAAGCGGTCCATGACCCTCTCTTCCAATACGGAGAAGCGATGTACTTTGACACCGTTGATCACCTCGGTGTCCGCTGTATACCAGTCTGCCCAGGTCATATAATCCAGGGCTTTCGTGGTCACTACTTCGGTCTCATACATGTCTTTGAGACGCTCTGCATATTCTCTTGTCAATAGCTCGGCGCCTCCGTTGACTTCCAGACCGTACCGCTGCACTACCAGACAGATCCTGTATTTTTTCATGCGTCTTCTTTCTCCTTCAGCTGCTGTTTCAATTGCCGTACTTCCTCTTCCAGCAGCAGGATCTTTGTCATCATGCGTTCCATACGGACGTCCGTGCTGTCAAAGATCTCTCTTGCATATTCATGCTGGGCTGCGGTCTTGTCATACAGCTTCTGTTCCACCGAAGAAATTTCCTGACGGATCGCATCTGAATAACTGTCAAACGCGGCTTTCCCTTCACGTGCCTCTTCTTCTGCATCCCAGATATACTGGGTGACCTGGTTGATCGTACGCACGGTGTCCGCATTAAAGCGCGTCTGCTGCTCAGTAATACCTTTCAGCAGAAACCCTGTCAGCTTCCGGATCAGACGCTGAAAGAATCCCCGGATCCCCCGGGCAGCAGGCTGCGGCACGACCACGATATATTCTGCGTTCATGGAGTTGTTCTGCTTCAGCATCTCTTCGCTGTTATAACGGCGCACAAGGTCACGTTCTTCCGGTCTTTGTGGTGTATCTGTCATAGCGTTTGGTTATCCTTTCCATGCGTCAGAGGATCAGGCCATGAATTCTTTCAGATCACTGTCGATTCTGGCCTCCAGTTCTTCCGCAGCTTCTTTGTTTTCTGCTGTAATGGAAATATATGTCTTCAGTTTTGGTTCTGTACCGCTCGGACGTACAACGACGGAGCAATTGTCTGCCAGAAGGAACTTCAATACATCGCTCTTCGGCAGACCATCCAGTCCTTCGGCATAATCCAGACATGTTTCAACGTTCTTTCCGCCGAACGCACCCGGATCTTTGCGGAAATCCTGCATGATCTTCTGCATCTTTGCAAAGCCGGCAGAACCGTCAAATTCATAGGAATGCAGGGTATTGAGGCAATAGCCGTACTCTTTGTAGAGTTCCTGCAGCTTATCCAGCAGGCTGATCCCCTGTGTCTTATACCACGCAAACATTTCGGCGATCATGAATGCCGCATCGACTGCGTCCTTGTCACGTACATACGTACCGGTCAGATAGCCGTAGCTTTCCTCGAAGCCGCAGATATAGTCGCTTTCATGTCCCTTTTCTTCCAGACGTCCGATCTGTTCACCGATGAATTTGAACCCGGTCAGCACATTGACCGTGCGCACGCCATAGTGGGCAGCGATTTTTTCCGCGAGATCCATCGTGACGATCGTCTTGACGAAGACCGGTGTTTCCGGCATTCTGCCAAGGGCAATGCGTCTGGAGCAGATGTAATCCAGCAGAAGCAGTCCTGTCTCATTGCCGCTGAGCAGCACATATTCCCCTGCATCATTGCGTACGGCAATACCGCACCGGTCACAATCCGGGTCTGTTGCCATTAACAGGTCGGCATTGTATTTCTTTGCATATTCCATGCCCAGAGCCATTGCTTCGCGGATCTCCGGATTCGGATACGGGCAGGTCGGGAAGTTTCCATCCGGCTGTTCCTGTTCCTTGACGACAGTAATATTCGTATAGCCGCTTTCTTTCAGCGTACGCAATACCGGCTTCAGACCGGTTCCGTTCAATGGCGAATAGACGATGGCAACGTTCTTGTCGATCGGTGTATCTCCAACGAGTGACTGTGCTTTGTCTTCTTCCACAAATGCCGTGTAGACATCTTCACCGATGTATTCGATCATTCCGGAAGCCATGCCTTCTTCAAACGATACTTTCTTCACATCATTGAATGGTTCGATGGCTTCGATCTCCTGCAGGATCTTGGCGGCTGCTTCGGTCGTGATCTGGCATCCGTCGCTTCCATATACCTTGTATCCATTGTATTTGGACGGGTTGTGGGACGCTGTTACCATGATGCCTGCAGCACACTGCAGTGCCCGCACGGCATACGACAGACACGGTGTCGGCATCAGTTCCGGATAAATATATACATGAATGCCATTGGCAGCGAAGACACCGGAAGCGACCTGTGAGAACAGATCAGATTTGATTCTGGAGTCATAACTGACTGCGATTTTGCGTGCATCTGCCGGGAAATTCTTAACGACATAATTTGCCAGTCCCTGCGATGCCTTGGCAACGGTATATACATTCATCCGGTTCGTTCCGGCACCGATCACTCCGCGCAATCCGCCGGTGCCAAAAGCCAGATCACGGTAGAACGCATCCTCCATGGCAGCCGGATCGTTTTTCATCGCGTCCAGTTCTTTTACAACATCCGCATCTTCCACAGCTTTCGCTGCCCATACGTCATATACTTCTTTTACATCTCTCATTTTATTTCTCTCCTATTTCTAACAGTTCACTTTCAAAAACTGTGCACTTCCATGAATTCGTATCTCTGTACTGTCCGCCGGGATAAAGATCGTATCCCCGCGGAAGAAATTCAATTGTTCTCCCTCTTCGGGAATCAATACGCCGCATCCATCGATGCACATCAGCACTTCGAAGGAATTATGCCCGGTGGAAAACCGGTACATATCTCTTAAACGCTCAGTATTGATCAATAAGCGCTCTACCTGGAAATACTTGCAGCGGGACAGCAGCTCCGAAGCATACCCCGGCTGATAGCGCAGTACGCGCATTGGCTGACGCGGTGCACTGCTGCTTTTCAGATTGGCCACTTCCAGTGCCTTTGCAATATGCAGCGGACGCTTGTTGCCGTGCTTATCCGTGCGGTTGTAATCATAGAGACGATAGGTAAGATTGGAACTCTCCTGGATCTCTGCGATCAATGCACCGGCACCGATCGCATGCACAGTCCCCGGTGTAATGAAGAAGACATCGTTCTTCTTTACATCGACTGTCTGCAGGTATTTTTCAATCGTGCCGTCTTCCAGATACTTTGCCAGGGATTCCTTTTCAATGTCTCGGTGGAATCCATATACAAGCTTGGCACCGGGAAGCGCATCGACCACATACCACATCTCGGTCTTGCCCAATTGCCCATTCTCATATTTCATCGCATATTCATCATCCGGATGCACCTGTACCGACAGGTTCTTTTTCGCATCGATGAATTTGATCAGGATCGGTATACCCCCATCCGCACTTGCCGGATGCGTACCAAGGAATTCCGGGTGTTCCCGGACGACTTCGATCAGCTGCTTTCCAGTGAATTCACCGGAAGCGACCGTGCTTGGTCCGTCGGGATGCGTGGAACACTCCCATGACTCGGCAAAGGGATCCAGATCGATATTCTTGGAGAAGTCATCCCTCAGACGTGTTCCTCCCCACAGATAATCCTTGCCGAAAGGCTGCAGTAAAAACGGCTGGTTCTTCACGGTCTACTCCAGTTCAAACTTGCGCTTGTCACTTGTCGTGATCTCATCGCCGCACTGGATCTCGATCACATCCAGTGTCGTATCCGCTATGATCGTATGCCGGCATCCTGCCTGCATCGTAATGACATCGCCTGCCTGCACCGGCTGTTCCATGCCGTCCACGATGGTGCGTCCCCATCCCGATACGATTGCCCAGATCTCATCCCGGTGTTCGTGGGAATGATAGCTCATGCGCTTGCCGGCATGAACGGTCAGCTTGATCGTCATCGATCCGTCACTGACATCCAGCACTTTGAAATTACCCCAGGATTTTTCCGCAAACATGACCTTCTCATTGATGCGGTCTACATACGGCCGGATGTCCTCTGTATTATCCTTGGAAGATACCAGGATACCCTGCTGCGACGCGGAAATGACGACGTCCTTTACACCGGCCGCGAGCACCGGAATATCCATATCATTGATAATATTGACGTTATCGCATGCCGGTGTCACGATGCCGTTGCCGATGATCTGCTGCTCAGTCGCTCTGCTTAATGCATCCCATGTGCCAAGATCATCCAGTCTGGTATCACTGCGCAGCACGGCAATCGCACTGCTGTTTTCCAATACCGCATGATCAAAACTGATCGGTGTCAGCTGTGCATATTTGTTATACAAATCATCATAGTCTTCATATTCAATGCGTGCATGTGCAAGATCCAGCACATAGCTCAGCCGGAAAGCAAAGATACCTGCATTCCACAATGCGCCTTCTTTGATATATGCTTTCGCATCCGCTTCATCCGGCTTCTCCTTGAATGAGCGCACGGTGCTGATCCGGTCTGCTGTATCCGGCAGAATATAACCATACTGCGTGCTTGGACCTGTCGGCTCCGTTCCCAATAACAGGATGCCCGGACCGTTGCATACCTCTTCACTCATCTCTTCCAGTGCATGAAAAAAGCTGTCCTTCGTAAACAGATCGACCGGACATACAACGACCGGTTCCTTCGGATCTACATGGCGGACATCCTTCAGATATTCACATGCCAGCACCACCGCCGGAAACGTATCCCGCCGCATTGGTTCTGCCGATAAGCCGATCGTATGTCCCAGCTGATTGAACAGCGTGGAAGCCTGTGAACGGGATGTAGCGACTGTGATCTCCGCTTTCGGATCAATGGCACGGATCTGCCTGTAGATCCTCTGGATCATGGATTCATACTGTCCATCCGCATTCTGAAATAATTTTATAAACTGTTTGGAGCGTACATCATTGGAAAGAGGCCACAGATTCTTTCCCGACCCTCCGGATAACAGAATGATATTCATTCAAACTACCTCCGGTACTTTCTTACATGATAAAGCAATTTCCCTTTTTTTTAAAGGAGACGGACCGTTCCCAGACACACTTAAAAAGCAGGAGCTGCTATACTGCATGTCCTGCTTCTATATCTGTTCTTTTCAGAAATCCAGTGCGTTTTCGATTGCGTCGTATTTTACGCCTGTGATTTTGGCATCTTTGATGGCTTCGGCTTCATCATCCTGATCCATGTGGATCTCTCCCTCATAATACATGAAGTAACGGAACGGAGCTTTTGTCATATAGATGAACTTGTCTTCCGTATTGTAGCCGCCGCATGTGTATCCTTCTTCAATCAGCTCACCGCCGGTCTTGCCGATCAGCTTATCCAGTTCACTCTGTGCCGGAATCATGTCTGTCAGATTCGTGATTTCTGTGACTGCCAGCGGAGCGATAATATCGCAGTATTTCTTGTTGTAGTCCGGATCTTCGAAATCCAGATCAAAGATCTTCTGCATGTCTGCTTCACTGATGTCTGCCATAAGACGGTAGGCAACACCATCCTTTTCCGTTACGATGCCGAATTTGGAATCCGTTGTACCGCATTCAATATAGCCAAGAGCCAGGACATCACCGATCGTCTTTGCCTGATCGATGGAATCGACCGCCTTGCCTTCATAGCCGAATGTGGAAATGAAGTGTGCTCTGTATTCCACATCCTCTGTAACGGTCACGGTAATACGTGCATCAGCGGAATAGTATTCACCGTTCTTTGTCCATTTTAAGAACTGATAGTTTTCATCTGCCTTCGTGTCCAGTTCCACAACAGAACCTCTTTCCACTGTGTTTACAATGCTCTGGATATTGATTTCGTTATCGAACTCAGGTGTCTTTCCTTCTTCCGCAAAGGCGACCTGTCCCATGCCGTTTCCAAGATGAACGGCGATCACGACCGGATCCTTGAAATCTGTCTGTGCAGATTCCGATTCGGAAGAACTCGGTGCACTTGCCGGACTCTGTGAGCAGGCGGCCATGGATAACGCCAGAATGCCTGCCAGTAAAGCTGCTTTTTTATTCATTGTTCTATACCTCCATATTGGTTTACAGGGATACTGTCTGACAATATCCCCGCCGAATTACAATAGCACAACCCCGTACGTTTCTCTATACCTTTTCAAAACGTTGAAGTTTTATCTTAATAATTACCTGCCTCAGAGTTTTACATATGCGCTGGAATATTCATTGCGGTTGAGGGCTTCTCTGTATTTCATGCCCGCACCCGGTTCATCAAAGGAACGTGCATAGAAATTCATGGAACTGTGCAGGGCTGCTTCCGGATCATAGATCAGTCCGCCGATCTCACACCATCCATGTCCCCAGTTGTTGCAGCAATATACCTCTTCTACGCCCAGTACCTGTGCCATGATTCCGAAACATGCCGCATAGCTCATGCAGTTGCCAATGTGCGTATCAAAGCAATGGTTGGCATAGCGCTCTACCCATCCTTCGCTGTTATCATGCGGGATCCACGGGTTCTTCTGCGTGAAATTCTTAAAGACACCAAAGGCTGCGCGCAGTTTCTGATCTTCAGTCATACTGCTGTTGGTAATGCTGTTGACCAGGGTAATGGCTTTCTGATACGCATCCAGATAACTCTCTGACTTTTCACCGATCCAGACACCTTTTGCAGTAAAGCCATACCGCTTTCCGCCAATCGTCAGGATCTCTTTCTTCGCCATGGAACCATCGGATTTGTAATAGTAATATCTGCCATTGGACTGTTTCCATCCGCCTAATACCAGTGTTCCTCTGTTAATGCCGTAGCGGTTGCACAGGTTGTTGAATTCGGCAGAATTCACAAACCCAGCCAGTACTTCCTTGCGGCTCTTTGTGGCTAATGCCGATGTCCAGCTGTTGACCTCCGAAGCACTGCCTTCCCGGTCCAGGATCGCTCTGTAACATGTCTTGACATACTCCGTATTGCTTACATTCTTTATTACGAATTCCGGACTCATGAAGAAGCCTACTGCCAGGTCTGCACCGGTGCTGCCATCCCGCAGGATGCGCGTGCACCAGCTTTCTACGCCGCTCACTTCCGCATTTCTTCCCAGTACCTTCGTATACATGCGGCTGACAAATGCCGTTACGCTGTAGTTTCTATCCCGGTAATTGCCTGTGCCCGGGGCATTGCCTCTTGTGACGCCATATGCGGCACATAGATTGGTGAACTCCTGCGAATTCAGGAATCCGTTCATCACCCATGTACGACTCATATGCACTGCCAGACGCTCTTTCCAGTACGCCAGTCCCGCACTGTCCGCTGTCCGGTTCAATACCGTCTTGTACAGCGTTTCCAGAAATGCCGTATCCGACAATCCCTTCTTTGTAAATTCCTCACTCAGGAAGAATCCCCGTACGGCCGTGCATCCGCTCACACTGCCGTCTTTGATGCCATTTGTCCAATAGGCAAATCCCCGGTTATCCGCTTCTCTTCCCAGTGCGATCCGGTACAGACGCACCACAAAGCCCTCAATACTCGCTTCATTGCTGGGAATGTCTTTAGGATCTTTATCCAGTGTTTCTGCTTCTTCGCTAACCGTCGCTTCCTGCGGTTTTCCCTGTGCATATACACCATTCACGGTGCCGCTCAGCAGCATCACTGCAGAAAGCAGCGCACTCATCCATCTGTTCTTTTTCATTTCTTTGTCCCCCAAAGATTTTACTATCGCTATTGTAGCGTGAGTTTGCCGTTCTTTATACGTTTTATGCAAAAGAACAGGACATTTCTGCCCTGTTCTCTGCATCATTTAATTCCGTATGATTCCATGATCTTTGCAAACTCTGCACTGTTGGAGAAACCAAGCATGACACTGTCACGGCTCGCTCCGCTCTTCAGTTTGTTCAGCCAGTTTCTGTAGCCTGACGGATCCGCTTCTCTTCCCAGGAACGTCTTATACAGTGTTGTGACATACTGCTCATTCGACGTATTCTTCTTCAGATACTCCGGACTGTGGAAGAACCCATTCGTTGCCATATCGACCGCTGCCTGCTTCTTATTGGAGGCAGTCAGGATCTTCTTGCACCAGTTATTCAGTCCGCCCACTTCTGCTTTTCTGCCAAGCACTTCTCTGTAGCATCTTGCCACAAACTTCGTAATGCCGAGATTCTGATCTCTCCATTCACTTACCGTGATCTCTCCGCGTACGATGCCATATTCTTCACAGATCTTACTGAACTCTGCACTTCCGACGAATCCACGCAGTACTGCACGCTTTGTACATCCGGCATCCAGTGCTTCCGTCCAGTTCTTCTTTCCCCCTGCATCACTTGCACGGTCCATCATCACTCTGTAGCACCGTTCCACATACTCCGCATCACTCAGATTCATCTGCGTCATCTCTTTGCTTTCAAAGAATCCGATGATCACCTGTGCTGCAGTCTTCTCTTTGGTTCTTAATGCGTTTGTCCATGTCCGGAATCCGCCTGTATCTGCCTTGCGTCCGAAGCACAGATCATACAGTCTTCTGACAAATGCATTGATTGGATCTTCGACTGTTACAGTGCACGATGCCACATAGCCGCCGTCTTTCGTTGCTGCAACGATTACCGCAGTCGATGGATCCGCGATTCCCTTGTCTGCCACTGCTGTGACTTTGCCATTGCTGTCTACAGTCGCTATTGCTTCATCACTGGAAGACCATGTGACGCTCTTGTCTTCTGCATCTTCCGGTAATACGGTTGCGATCAGTGTTTCGCTGTTTCCGACTCTCAGTGTGAGTTCCGTCTTATTCAGTTCCACTCCTGTCACATGGATCGTCTGCGGTCCTGTTGCCGGAATGACAATGACCTTTGTCTGTGTCTCGAACAGCTCATTCGTGAATACAGCAATATATGTTGTACTTCCATCCTTGTCTTCCGTTGCCGGAATCGTTTCGGATGTTGTCTGTACAGTCTCTGTGATGACATGACTTGCGTCATGTTCGCAGATTGCTTTTGCCGTTACACTGCTGTTGTCTTCCGCCCACTCATATGTCGGTTCACCGTATTTATGTCCAAGTGCAGGAATCTCAACGACTTTGTTCTGCTCAGAGAACAATTCGTTTGTAAATGTAGCTGTGTATGTTGTGCTTCCCGCGATTTCGCATGTTGCGTCAACTGTCTTACCGGTAGTCTGAACAGTCTCTGTGATCACATGGCTTGCGTCATGTTCACAGACTGCCTTCGCAGTCACACTGCTGTTGTCTGCTGTCCACTCATATGTCGGTTCACCATACTTGTGTCCGATTGCCGGAATCGCTTCTGTCTGAACATCTGTGTATGTATTGCCTTCCAGTACTGCTGTTGCTGTAAAGGTCTTTACACCTTCAGATTCACACGCAGCTGCCTTTGTGATCTCTTCTGTGACTTCTGCCTGGATCGTTACTTTGTGCGATGCGTCTCTTTCACATGTGAAGACTGCTTCTGCACTTGCATGATCTTCCGACCACTTCCATACCGGTGCTCCCCATGCATGACCAACAGCTTCTACATATGCTTCTTTCACATCTGTATACTGTTTGTCATCCAGGACAACTGTGGCAGTATAGGTTACCAGGCCTGCTTCTTCACAGCTCGCTGCTTCAGACCGTTTTTCAATCGATGCTTCGATCGTCTTTGTATGGGATGCATCGTGTGCACACGTGAATGTGGCTGATGCGCTGCTGTAATCCTCTGCCCATGTCCAGACCGGGTTCTGCCAGTCATGACCAAGTGCAGGAATCTCAATCGTCTTTGTCTGCGTATAGAACTTCTTGTTTGTAAACGCTGCAGTATAGGTTTTGCTGCCGGCAGTCTCACATGTCGGTTCTACAGTTTTTACTGTTGTTTTGACGGTCTCAGTGATTACATGTGATTCATCATGCTTGCAGATTGCCTTCGCAGTAGCTGTGCTGTAATCTTCTGCCCATTCATATACAGGCTCACCGTATTCGTGACCCAATGCCGGGATCTCAACAACTTTGGTCTGTTCGCTGAACAGTTCGTTGGTGAATGCAGCTGTGTATGTTGTGCTTCCTGCTGTTTCGCATGTTGCGTCGACTGTCTTGACGGTTGTATTCACAGTTTCTGTAATGACATGACTTGCGTCATGTTCACAGATTGCCTTCGCAGTAACACTGCTGTTATCTGCAGACCATTCATAAGTCGGTTCACCATACTTATGACCGAGTGCAGGAATCTCAACTACCTTGGTCTGCTCAGAGAACAGTTCGTTCGTGAACGTGGCAGTGTAAGTCGTACTTCCTGCTGCTTCACAGGTTGCGTCGACTGTCTTGACGGTCGTCTTCACAGTTTCTGTAATGACATGAAAAGCGTCATTTTTACATACTGCTGTTGCTGTAACGGTGCTGTGATCGTCAGACCATACATAGGAAGGTTCGCCGTAATCATGACCAACAGCTTCTACATATACTTCTTTACTGTCGGTATATTCTTTGCCATCCAGGACTGCCTTGGCAGTGTACTTCACCAGACCAGGTTCTTCACAGCTCGCTGCGTCTGTTTCTTTTGTGATCTCTGCGTCTATGATTCTGGTATGTGCCGCATCATGTGCACAGGTAAATGTGACAGATGCTTTGCTGAAGTCTTCAGCCCATGTCCAGACTGGATTCTGCCAATCATGGCCAAGTGCAGGAATCTCTACTGTCTTTGTCTGTTCGCTGAACAGTTCATTGGTGAATGTCGCGGTGTATGTGGTGCTTCCTGCTGCTTCACATGTCACATCGACCGTCTTAACAGTAGTCTTCACTGTTTCTGTGACGACATGACTTGCGTCGTGTTCACAGACTGCTTTGGCAGTCACACTGCTGTTGTCCGCAGACCACTCATAAGTTGGTTCGCCATACTTGTGACCCAGTGCAGGGATCTCGACGACTTTTGTCTGTTCAGAGAACAATTCATTCTTGAACGTGGCAGTGTATGTTGTACTGCCTGCCGCTTCGCATGTTGCGTCAACTGTTGCAGCAGTTGTCTTGACTGTTTCCGTTACAACATGACCTGCGTCGTGTTCACAGACTGCTTTTGCAGTGACACTGCTGTTGTCCGCGGACCACTCATAGGTCGGTTCACCATATTTGTGGCCGAGTGCAGGGATCTCCTGTGTTTTTATATCCGTATATTCTTTGCCGTTGAATGTTACAGAAGCGGTATATTCACGGATACCGGCGCTTTCACAGGAAGCTTCTTTAGTAATGGCATCTGTGATGACCGCATCCAATACCTTCGTATGTGCACTGTCTGTTTTGCAGGTCAGTGTCATCTGTGCAGAAGAAAGGTCTTCCGCCCATGTCCATACCGGATGGTCGGTATCCCAGTTATGATCTGTCGGTGTGATCTCTGCTTCATAGGAATTTGCAAGATCAAGACTTTCATTCAGTTCTTCTGTTACTGCTGTTACAGAGGCATCGGTACAGGTCGTCTTGAAACGGATCTGTGCCAGTTCAGTATTGGCAGGAATTGCTTCTTTGTTTGCATAGGCGAAGGTAATCTCGCCTTTTGCGGCATCGGTATGTACAGACTTATATGCCAGGGATGATGTAACAGTATCCAGTTCCAGAAGGGATGGATCATACGTCACTTTCATCAGACCGTTATATACCGGTGTGCTTTCAGACAGTGTCACTGTCACATTGCCGGCATCATCTGTTTCTCCTGCGCCGATATCATCCGGTGTGTCTGCCGGACCATTCTTATAAGCAGTCAGGCTGCCGTAGACCGGTGTATCTTTCTCTGCAGATACTGCGGAAGTACTTTCAGAGAATGCATCCAGTTCTGCAGCGATGCGTTCACGGATCACCTGTGCATCTGCTTCATCGATGAAGCACGGATCCATCGTGATCTGTTCCGCCGGTTCGGAGGTATCTTCCATCTCTTCACCGGTTTCTGCCGGAGCGACCTTGCCATTGACATACAGTCCGCCCACCGGCCATACGCCTTCGCCGAAGTCACCGACACGGTAGATTGCCTTGGAAGACGGGTTGAGGATAATCAGTTCACATGTACTGCCATCGTGATGTGTCCAGTACAGATAGGTTCCGTCATAATACAGGTTCTGATACAGGAATGAACAGGAGATACCGGTATCCATGACTTTGGTCGGCGTTGAAAAATCGACGGAGCTGGTCGACATCGTAAGTGTTGTCTGCCAGATTGATCCAGTGGTATCCAGTACATAGTATTGTGCACTGGTGCTGCTTCTGCTCTTTGTTGCAATTGCAGCGAGATAATTGCCGTCTCCCAGGGTATCTGTTGTATCCAGGAAGCCATACGGCAGAAGAACATAATCTGTACCGTTATCATTGGCCTTGGAAATGTTTCCGGCCATGAGATACGGTCCATATACCTGTGCCAGACCGGCGTATGCCGCATATGAACTGTTGGACATGCCAATTGCCATATCGGTTGCGAAATAGTATGTCGGTGCATAATCCGTTAATGCATAGGTATTGCGGTTTACGGAATAGACTTCTGTCGTCTGACTGCTTTCATCCATCGTTGCGGCATAGAGCGTAGATGTACTTGCCATATAGGCACTGACAAGCGGCTGTCCTGCAGCGGTATTGTGCAGTTTGGTATATGCGGAAGGATTATCGGAATTAAAGCTGGAGAAGAAGACATTGCCCTCTTCGTCCCAGACGATGCCGTTAAGATCCTTGTTCACTGCGGTAACTGTGACAGAACACGTTGCCTTTTTGGAGGTGTTGCCATTTGCAGTTGCGGTAATTGTTGCAGTGCCTTTGCCAACAGCTGTCACAAGACCATTGTTATCAACGGTAGCGACACTGGTGTTGGAACTGGTAAAGGTCGCTGTATGGTCGGATGCCGTCAGCGGAAGAATCGTTGCTGTAAGGGTAGCAGTATTGTTTTTATACAGACTGAGGGATGTCTGATCAAGGGAAATACTGCTGATGGTATATGGATCAGAGCTGCTGTTATTGTTGACCTTGAGAGCAGCAGCGGCTTCATTGCCTGCGTAGTCACCGGCAAAGACTGCTACGTAGCCGGCTGCTTTTGCAATAGCATCGGAAGCGTCAAATGTAATAGTGCAGGTCGGGGAAGCCGGGATGGATTCCGCATAGACCGTCTTTCCATCGAGAGACTTGACTGCCACATAGGCAAGATTGACGGTATCGGATGCGCTGACTGTGATCGTGGAGCCGCTTAATGATGCCTGATCGATCTTCGGAGCGGTATTGTCCACGATAAAGTCATAGCCGACATAGGCACCATCACCCAGTACATTGGAAGCGAGTACTGTATTGAAGGAAGCAGAATTCAGTTTGCCTGCCCCTTCTGCTGTCAGATCCCTGCTGACCATCATTGCGTTATATTCCGGGATCGCATAGAAACCGGCGCGGATCCGGTCGCCTTCTTTGACGCCATAGGAACTGATGGTCTTTCCGGCAGCGTAGCTCTTGCGTGAAGTGGACTGCCAGGATCCGCCGACCTGGTAATACCAGATGCCTTCGATATTATTGCCAAGGACAGTGGAACCAAGTACGGATGTGACATTGTGATCATCATCCAGTTTTGTTACGGCAAAACCGGTCGTTCCGGCGCCGCGGTATAAGTTGTAATACACGCGCTCGATTGAAGCACTCGAATTGATCGCAAGACGTTCTGTCGGGAATTCTTCTTCGACTGCGTATGGATTACCGCTGAATTTATTTGTTGTACCGTTAAATTTCACGGTCATGTAGTTGGTATCGGTATTGCCGGTATACGGTGTTTTTTCGGTATGATACAGCGTATCGGTATACGATGTATTATCGAACATGGACGCATCGGTCCAGCTGCCGTAGAAGCCAAGCAGCGGAATGGAATGTTCATGGGCAAAGGAAACACCTTCGCTGTTTGTGTCCGCACAGGTCACATAGGTGAAGCCTTCGACATAGGCGCCGCCGGTATAGAGTGCATCCAGTTCCTGCTTCTGTGCATCGCTCAGACGAATGGTAACTGTCACATTGCGTTTGCCATATGCTTCAACGATACCGTCTGCCAGTGCACCGCTTTCCGGTTCATAATTCAATAATAACTGTGCATCACGGGAGGACAGGCCATCCACGCCATCCATTTCCCCGGCCGCAAGATCCCATCCGGATCCATCGTTTTCACCGGAAAGAACATCCAGGATCGCCTGGGCATCGGCTTCATCCGTCACACCGTCTTTATTGACATCATGGTCATTTAAGGCACCTTCTGTACCTTCCCATGCATAGAAAACAGACGCATTCAGTGCTTTTGTACCAGGGGACATGAAGACTTCCCCATTTTCGGTATAGCTGGCCTGGGTGAAGAGATCGGTCTTGAGATTGAATTTCAATGCCTGATCTGCCAGGTTGTAGATCGTAAAGCCATACGTATATACACCGGTCCGCTGCGGATCATCACCGAATTCTGCTTTGACTTTGCCGTCTGCGGCTGCTTGTGTCTTCGCTGTCAGGGTACCATCGTTTTCTGACATGAAGATCAGGGACGATGCATCCACTGCCCTGGATACTTCCGCAAGACCGGAACCCTGCTGGAGAATGGATACGTATGCACCATTGTTCTTCATCGGTGTTGCCGTGGACATCAGCAGTGACTGGGAGATCTTGCGGGTATCGGCGCCAGCAAGTGCCGTGTTTTTTGCACGCAAATCATTTTCATTCAGATATTCTGCCATTACAGCCGCAAGTCCTGCCATATGCGGGGCTGCCATGGATGTGCCGGACATCAGCTCATATTTTGCGGAACCGCCAGCTGTACCGGACTTTGTCTTATTGGTTCCAAATACCGAATAGATATCTCCGCCCGGTGCAGTGATTTCCGGCTTCATCAGCAGCGAACCAGGTACACCCCAGGAGGAGAAATCGGTGACTTCGGCGTCTTCACGCTTTGTACCGACGGCAGAAGAAACATCATCGGAAACCGTAACGGTTCCGGTGTAATAGGTATAATTGCCGGTCGTTTTCTTTGTGGAATTTGCTTTGATCGTTTCTGCATCTGCCAGAGTGATGGAGACCATCGGGAACGTACCCGTATAATCATCCAGTCCCATGGAGATTGCACCGCCGGCTTCATTATTGGCAACGATCAGTGCCTTGGGTTTGGAACTGATTGCATTATTTCCTTTTTCATAGAAAGAGATTGCACCGCGGTTAACGATGACGACTTTGCCATTCAGCGATACAGCTTTATTCACTGCTGTATAATCCGCTGCTTCACCCGCCGCATCAATATAAACATAGCTGTATGTGCCGCTGATCGAGCTCATTTCCGCACCGGTGGACGATGTCTCGGTGTAATAGACAGGCTGGTTCCCGTTGAAATTCAGCGGTGTGCCTGTTGTACCGATATTCTGTGCTGCAGCGACACCAAGGCTGTTAATAAACGTACCCGGTGATCCGCCGGTATGCATGGAGACATCATCGATATACAGGTCGGTATCCAGAAACTGTGTCAGTCCATAGGAATTGCCGGCAGAGATGGTAACGACCAGCTTCTCTGCTTTGAGCAGTTTGTTCATCGTTCCCTGATAGGCATCGGAATAGGTAAAACCCTGTACCGAGGAACCAAGGGACAGGTTGACAGAATCTGCACCAAGTACGATGGCATCTTCGATCGCAGCCATATAATCCGAGTCATATGCACCGCCATTTGCACCAAACACCTTCATGACAAGCAATTGTGCATCCGGTGCCATACCGACTGCTTTGACGGACGATGCCGCATCGATGTAGCTTGTGCCGCTTTTGATATAACGGTTAGCTGCAGCGATGCCCGCAACGTGAGAACCATGTTCTCCTTCTGTATCGCTCATATGATCGATCGTTGTATTGTTATCCACATAGTTGTATCCATATGGGATCTTGGTAGATACATATCTGCCGTTGCCATTCAGCTGGGAGCTGACTTTGGTAATATCCGCAGATGTCATGAGGGATGGTGCATCCGTCAGCTTCCCAATGGAATAATCAAACGCAGACGCATTGAATGACTGGTGCGTCGTATCAATGCCGGTATCGACAATTGCCACGCGTGTGCCGGCACCGGTATACCCTTCTGCCCATGCATTCACCGCTCCGACCATTCCGCTGGAAGTATTGGATGTATTGGGGGAAGCAGAATCCTCCTGCGGTTCATACTGGTTTTCCAGAATTACTTCTTTGACGCCGTCGACATTCTCTATCTTTGCAATGTCCATATAACGGACATTGGCAGAGATGATATTAACGGTCAGGGTCAGATTCCATTTCACATCCAGTGCACTGCCGGTGACTGCTTCGATTCTCTTCGTCACAGCATCCTGATTCGCACGCAATGCATTCCGATACGATACCGCACCGGTATTGGATGCGATATTCTCTGTAGAATAGCCCTGATCCAGAGTCGAAGGATCGTCCAGAACAATACTGACACGAACCATACGGTTCATTTCTTCCGGTGTCAGTGCTTCTTCCGGTTCTTCAGTCTCCGTGACTTCTCCGAGCTTTTCTACATGCAGTGTGGATGCGTCAAGTTCTTCCATCTCCAGAACAGTCTCTTCGCCGTTTGGATCCGGAGTTTCGTTTTCCGCATGAATGAAATCAGCGTTTGAAAGCATCATCATCGCTGACATCAGAATAGAAATGAATTTTTTCATATGTAGTCCTCCCCTTAAGGGTTCGTATATAGTTGTAATTCTATCACTTCACCTGTTCTGCAGAAAACTTTTTCTTTATCCCGATGAAAATTTCAAAAAAGTGAAAGCAGACGCTTTCACTTTTACAGACTGTATACCATCAATGGTATTTCATTGTGGTTTATCCGCGGGAACAGGATGAACTCACTTATACATGGCATAGCATACATATCCGCCGCGCAGGTCATAGGAATCTGTGCTGCGCTGGCTGAACAGGCTTTCGATGGAATATTTGCCGGTCGTTCCCAATGGATCGTATACATTGCACGATCCGGCGGAAGAACCCCATAAGACGATCTCATGCGTCATGCCAGGTGTAATGACAAAGTCACCCAGTCCGACGATGATCGTGACGATATAGCCTTTGGCAAGGGCTGCGGACAGTTTATTGGCAGTATCGATGCCATAGCAGGATACGCCCCAGTGCTGCGCGGCGTATTTGTTGGCTGCTCCGCTTCCGCCGTGTGCGAGTCTGCCAAATTCCTGCGTATTGTCATACAGCCATGTTGCGACCGTCGGCGGCAGGATCTCTTTGTTTAATATCCCGCTCAGTGCCATGGCAATGGATGTCGGCACACAGCCGGTTTTCCCAAGGGTATAGCCATTGATCTTCGTCTCTGCCCAGCGTGCATCTTTCTGCAGATAACGCACCGGCGTATATTGCGTGATCGTTTCAGCCACCTGGTTTTCTTTCAGGATGCCCAGCGTATCACAGCGTTTCTTGAATTCTGCGGAATATACAAATCCATTCAGAACGGTCAATCGCTTCATGCCGTTTTCCAGATTCCTGACCCAGGAGCTGCCTACCGTGGAATCCCTGCGCTTTCGTCCCAGTACGCACTCATACAGCACACTAACAAAGTCTTCGTTGCTTAAGCCTCTTGCGGCAAATTCAATGGAATTGAGGAAGTGGCGCGCATACTGCGCACCGCTCATCTGCTTTGTCAGCAGCCATTTGACCTTCTCTTCCAGTTCATTCAGTTTGAAATTCCTGCCCAGACCGATCAGATAGAACGATGACGCAAAACATGTAACAGCATAATTCTTATCCACATACCAGCCGGATGTATAGGAACCCGGTTTGATGCCCATGGATTCGCATTTATTGCGGAATTCCGCAGAACCGATGAATCCATGCATCATTGCCCGGTATGTCTGCCCATTGCGCATCTTTTCCGCCCAGGAGGCAACTTCCGTCTCACTGCCATCTCTTTCCAGGATCGCCTTGTACAGCATCCGGATATAGTCTTCGTTGGATGGCATGCGGTTCTGGAATTCGGTACTGTTAAGAATATTGGTAATGATTTTAGAGGCAGTCTCTCCATCCAGCAGCTTGCCGACCCAGTTTTCCAGTCCGCCGAATTCAGCATCTCTTGCCAGGAAGATCCGGTACAGATCCATGACAAACCGTGTAACAGCACGATTCTGATCGACCCGGTATGGCGACTTATACGTGCCGCGCTTAATACCCAGTGCCCGGCATTTGTTGTTGAATTCCGTGGAATTGAGGAATCCCTGCAGGATCAGTTTATAGGTCTGCCCGTCATCCATCCGTCCTGCCCAAGATGCGACTTCCTTCTCACTGCCTTCTCTGCCAAGTGCTGTCCGGTACATGATCTGTACAAATGTCTTATGATCCGGGAAGTTGGAACGGAATTCCTTGCTTTCAATGAAATTACTGACCAGTGTGGTACCGCTCATGCCTTCGGTCAGTTTCGTGATCCAGTTTTCAAGACCATGCGCATCACAGCCTCTCTGCAGCACGGTCAGGTAGATATTTGCGACAAATGCGGAAATATCCGGATACTGGTCTGCCATCAGATTCGATACGAATTTACCGGGACGAATTCCAATCACGGAACAGCGTTTGATGAATTCTGCAGATCCGACAAATCCCTGTATGACCTTGCCATATGATATGCCGGCATCCAGACGGTTAGCCCATGACGTGATTTCTGAGGCACCGCCCTCTCTTCCAAGGATCGCCCGGTACATCATACTGACAAAGTTCGCATTCGACGGGAAATGGCTCTGGAATTCCTCAGAGAAGATAATATCTTTGATGATATCTGCTGCGGTAGTGCCGTCATTGACCGCTGCAGTCCATTTTGCAAGTTCCGCTTCTGCCGGATCTCTTGCCAGTGTTACCGTATAGATTCCTCTCAGGAAGTTTTCCAGTTCGGTTGGAGAGAGGATCTCGTCTGCCGTTTCACCGCTCTCCTCTTCCGGTACAGGCGTCTCCTCCGGTCCCGGTGTTTCTTCTGGTGCAGGCGTTTCTTCGGGAACGGGTGTTTCCTCTGGTGCAGGTGTCACTTCCGGTATTGGAGTTTCCTCGGGCAGCGGTGTTTCTTCCGGCTCCGGGGTCACGATCGGTTCTTCCGGATCTGGTGTCTCTTGCGGTTCCACATTTTCTTCATCAGGCTCTTCCTCAGGCACTGTTTCGGAAGGATTTTCCTCTTCCTTGTACTCTTCCTCTTCCGTTATGATTTCTTCTGCTATTCCGCTGTCCTGCTCCTCAAACTCCTCCGCATGCAAAGAAACCGACTGAATACAGAGCAGAGCAAAGCACAACATTACCTTGATGATTCTCTTCATTCTTCTACCTCCTGCGAAGAAGCAGACAGAGCCGTTTGTCTTTCACCGGCTTCCTGCTGTCCACTTATTGATTCATTGTTACAAGCGGCTGTCCTTCTGCCAGCTGCTGCAGTTCCTTCCGCTCGTCTTCCCGTACATCTGCGGTATTTACATTTATAACAGTATCATAATTTCCATTCAGAATTCCGGTCGTAACAAGAACATATCCATTCAGACGGTCTGTAACCTGTCCTCCCTTGATCACATTTTCCTGTCCTTCCGGCAGAATCGTATAACTGATCAGTGAGAATCCGTCTGCAGATGCATAATTCCGATTAAACCAGTAAACACCATAGCGGCTGTTTTCGGCATTGACCGGGTATGTCAGTACTTCATTTGCAATTTTCAAATCAATATTGATGCGGGCATCATCGTCTTCCAACCATCCGGTGATCTGCGGCACAACATCCGGCATAAGGGTTCGAAGACGGAACTCGATTTCTTTCTGTCTTACTGTATCAAGAATCCTGAAACATGTATACCCGCTCTCTTCTTTTACCGCCTGTTTGAAAACCAGTTTCGAATCGAGACGCTCACGGCTGACATCTTCTCCCGCAACCGAATAGTGAAACCGGGATACTGCAGTTTTTTCATCTGCGACAGTATAAAATGTGCCATCTTCCCAGTATTGTTCCATTGTGACCTCTTCTGCCGAGTCGTCCTGCGGATTGGTTCGAGGTATATCCTCCTTCATCGATTCCTGTGGAACAGAATGTGATGCTGTACAGCTGCTCAGAGCAAATAGTACTATGCCTGACAGGATCCATTTACGATTGAATATATACGTTTTCCTTCGAAACATGTTCTTTCTCCTCCATTTCCATATCCCGGCTTCGTTTTCTTTCCAGGATGCGATATTCAAAGATGACCAGTGCAACGATACAGACGGTCTGTACCATTCGTACAATTCGCGAAAAGATATCCGCTTTGGACGGCCATTGCAGAAAGGCATTTCCTTCCAGCAGTTTCACTTCATTCCAATCCGAGATGATCAGTGTCACGCTTTCCGTACAGACAAACAGGCCAATGATGCAAAGCAGTACAATGATCCAGACTGCCCGTTTATCTTTTCTGCCAGGTACTGCAAAACCATACAATACAAGACAGGCTGTCAAGATCGTCAGTCCGTCCCGGACGAACGGCCAGAAGTGCTGAATACCATGCAGATCTTTATAGTGCTCAATCAATGCCATTCTGATCTGAGGATCAAGGAATATCTCCAATTCCGATAAAACAAAGCAGAAGAAGATACATCCGGCTGCTTTCGGCACTGCCTTTTCCTTCAGACACAGTGCCAGTCCGACTGCTGATGCGACAAGGATCAGCAGTTCCCCTGCACGCAGCTGGTTCGTCGCTGCCATTCCTGTTCCAAAGAGCACCATTTTGAAGATGACCTGCAGCAGAGCCAGTACATTCAATGCGGAAAACAATACGATTTCTGCTTTCCGATGGGCATCATCCTG
Organism: Solobacterium sp.; assembly: GCA_017539385.1. GTDB lineage: Bacteria > Bacillota_I > Bacilli_A > Erysipelotrichales > Erysipelotrichaceae > Bulleidia. The sequence continues at coordinate 33,512 of JAFYHC010000033.1, forward strand.
CACGACCCGTGTACTTTCCGTATGGATCCGGTAGTCTTCATCGGAAAGCAGTTCATTGTAGCTCATACCAAGTGTTTCGGAAAGGATTCGCAGACTGGAGATATCCGGTATTCTCCTCCCTGCTTCCCAGTTTGACAATGTGCCCGCCGTCACACCAAGCTGTTTTGCCAGTACTTCCTGCTTGATCTGATGGGATATCCGGTATTCCTTCAGTTTTTCTCCGATTCTCATATCCGCCCCTCCTGCTCTCAAAGTAGTAGTCCTGCTGCTTTTTTTCAAGAATATGAGGTTTTCCAAATGAAAAGCAGGTAAATATGCACTTTCCGGCACAAATAACCTGCCTGAGACTTGCATCAGCAGTTTCCAGAAAAAGATATGTGGCAAACTGCATTATCTAACACAGTCTGCCACATATAAGTCACAGTCTTTATTTATACATGGCGTAGAATACGTACCCTCCCCGCCAGTCGTAGGAATCTGAACTCTGCTGGGACCAGATCGATGTGATAGAGTACTTTCCGGTCTTTCCCAGCGGATCGTATACATTGCATGCGCCGGCGGAAGATCCCCATAAGACGATCTCATGGGTCGTGCCGGCAGCGGTAAATGTACCGGGTCCTACGATTGCCGCAACGATATAGCCGTTGTTCAACGCACTGACCAGAGCGCTTTGGGAACTGATGCCGTATACTTTGACACCCCATGCCTCTGCTGCGTATTTGTTGGCTGCGCCGCTGCCTCCGTGCATGAGACGATTGTATTCCTGGGTATTGTTATAGAGCCATTGGGCAACGGAATCCGGCCGTACGGACCGGTTCAGGATCCCGCTCAATGCCATGGCAATGGATGTCGGCACACAGCCGGTGCGTGCCATTGTATAGCCGCCGATCGATACAGAACCCCAGCGGGAATCACCCTGCAGATACCGCCATGGCACATACTGTGTGACGGTTACGGTCGTTTTAGACTTTGAAGACGGTGTCAGTGAAAGTCCCAGTGCTGTACAGCGTTTCTTGAATTCGGCTGACGACAGGAATGCATTCAGTATGGTTGTACGGGCAGTGCCGTTATTCAGTTTTCTGACCCAGGATGAGCCGACCGATGCATCCTTCCTGCTTCTTCCAAGAACGCACTCATACAGCATGGACACATAGTCTTCATTGCTGAGATTTCTCTTGCGGCATTCTGCTGAGTTGAGAAATGTACGCACCAGTGCATCGCCATAGACAGACTTTGTCAATACCTGCTTAGCACGGTATTCGATGTCTTTTTCACTGCCTTCCCTGCCCAGTCCCTTGCGGAACAGTGTTTTTACAAACAGGGTCACGGTGTAATTCTGGTCAGCATAGCGGGAAGAAGTATATGTGCCCGGAACGATGCCGATAGAAGCACACCGGTTTTTGAATTCAACAGAATTGATGAAGCCATGCATCATTGCACGGTACGTCTGCCCGTTATCCATCCGTTCGGCCCAGCCGTTTACTTCGCTGGCACTGCCTTCTCTGCCAAGGACTGCTTTGTACAGCAGCTGCACATAGTCTTTATTGGCAAGTCCTTTCTGCTGGAATTCCTGACTGTTGATGATATTGGTAATGATCTGGGAAGCGGTCTGCTTATCCAGCAGTTTCTTCGTCCAGTTTTCCAGACCGCCGAATTCTGCATCTCTTTCCAGCAGGATCCGGTACAGATCCATGACAAAGGCAGTTACTTTTGCATTGCGGTCAACGGCATATGGTGAACGGTAGCTTCCCCGGATCAGCCCGTTTTCTTCGCATCTGATTTTGAATTCCGCAGACAGAATAAATCCCTGCAGCAGAGCACGGTATGTCTGCCCGTTGATCATATTTTTTGCCCAGGATGCCACTTCTGCATCAGATCCTTCTCTGCCCAGAATTCCCTGGTAAAGACTCTGTGCCAGTGCATATGGGTCAGCGATGGAATTCTGGAATTCCACACTGTTGGTAAACTGCAGAATGACATCGGCTGCGGTGGAACCGCCTGCCAGTTTCCTGACCCAGGTCTCCCAGCCTGCTTCATCCGGCTCACGATGCAGTATCGCGGTATACATGTTATGAACAAACTGCACTGCCCCCTGCGGTGCACTTTCCAGATATGTCGGTTCTTCCGGCTCCGGTGTAGGTTCCGGTGTCGGCTCTGGTGTTGGTTCCGGCGTTGGATCCGGCTCTGGTGGCTCTTCCGGCATCGGTGTTTCTTCCGGTGCAGGCTCTTCGTTTTCTTCTGCCGGTTCTTCCCCTTCTTCAATTACATCTTCTGCCGGTATCTCTTCCTCTTGTTCCTCTTCCGGATTCTCTTCCGGAAGCGGTGTTTCTTCTGCCGGCATTTCCTCGGTAATGATTTCCTGTGGTTCCTGCGGCTCTTCCGCCCGCAGGAAAAGAC
>JAFYHC010000034.1 GCA_017539385.1 Solobacterium sp.
AGGCAGAAGTGGGCGGACTGAATGACTGGTGCAAACGCATCCTGACCGCATCCAACCGGAAGCAGGCAGCGATCGATGCGGCTTCCAATGGCTTCTTCCATTCTCCGGAGTACATGAACAAGCACACGAACAATGACCAGTATGTACGCACACTGTACAGAACATTCCTTGGACGTGAAGCAGATCAGGGCGGATACAACAACTGGATGAAAGCACTGAACAGCGGAACATCCAGGGATGAAGTCATGAAGGGCTTTGCCAATAGTGCAGAGTTTGCCAAGATCATGGCGAAGTACGGAATTCAGTAATATCGTTCACTGCAAAGGGAAGGGAACCTTAAAGTTCTCTTCCTTTTTTCTCGTCCGTATAAAAAACACCCGCATGTTTCAGCGGGTGCTGTGGGGCAGGCAATTAATAATGATTTTTAACGATGGACATATTCGATGACTTCGCCGCTCCAGGATTTCTTCAGGATTTCCTGCATATCGGCGACCATCGGCACTCTCGGGTTTGCCGGAGAGCACTGATCCTCATATGCGAGATAGGAGAGTTTCTCGACCGCGTTGAACCAGTCTGTCTCATTCAGATAATCCAGTGAAGAGAACTTCATGGTGATACCGCAGTCAGTGCCGAGCTGCCATACCGCTCTGGCAAAGGCTTCCACACCCTGTTCCAGGGAAGTGACTTCAAGACCGATGGCCTTGGCCAGTTCGCAGTATCTCAGATCCGCATTGTAATATTTGTACTTCGGCCATAAACCCGGTTTCTCCGGCTTTGTGCCGTTGTAGCGGATGGTATAAGGCAACAGGATCGCATTGGCAAGTCCATGAGGCACATGGAATTCAGCGCCGATCTTATGGGCCATGGAATGGTTCATGCCAAGGAACGCGTTGGCAAACGCCATACCCGCAATGCAGGATGCGTTATGCATCTTTTCACGTGCTTCGGGATCGTTCTTGCCGTTATGGACCGCACGGTGCAGATATTCAAAGACCATCTGCACTGCCTTGAGTGCCAGCGCATCGGTATAATCGCTTGCCAGAACGGACACATATGCCTCGACCGCGTGAGTCAGCACATCCATGCCTGTATTGGCAGTGATGGATGCCGGCAGGCTCATGGTCAGGGCCGGGTCAATGATTGCTACGGTCGGAGTCAGGGAGTAGTCAGTCAGCGGATATTTGATATGTGTTTCCTTGTCGGTGATGATCGCAAACGGTGTAACCTCGGAACCGGTTCCGGAAGTGGTCGGAATGCAGACGAGGCTGGCTTTCTTGCCAAGCTCCGGATAGCGGAAGGCACGCTTTCTGATATCCATGAACTTCTGTTTCAGATCATCGAAGTTGACTTCCGGATGTTCATAATAGAGCCACATGCCTTTGGCCGCATCCATCGCGCTGCCTCCGCCAAGAGCGATAATGGTGTCCGGCTTGAAGGACTGCATGAGGGTAAGACCCTTCTTGACAGTCTGGATGGAGGGATCCGGTTCGACATCGCAGAAGAGCTCATAGGTGACCTTGTTGTTTCTTAAGGCAAGCTGGTCTGTGACCTTTTCCACATAGCCCAGCTGTACCATCGACTGGTCGGTGACGATGAAGACTTTTTCCATTTCAACCATGTCATGGAGGTATTCAATGGAATTCTTTTCGATATAGATCTTGGAAGGGATCTTGAACCACTGCATATTATTCCTCCTCTCTCCGATTTTCTTGATATTCAGAAGATTGACCGTGCTGATGTTGTCAGAGACACTGTTATGTCCGTAGGAACCGCAGCCAAGGGTCAGAGAGGGAATGAAGGAGTTGTAAATGTTGCCGATGCCGCCGAAGGTGGAAGGGGAGTTCCAGATGATACGGCATGCCTTGATGCGTCTGCCGAATTCACGGACCAGATCCTCATTGGCGGTATGGATCGCGGCTGAGTGGCCGGTGCCGTTGAACATGACCATGGCTTCCGCCTTGTCAAGTCCGTCCGCAACGCTGTCCGCTTTCAGCATGGCCAGCACAGGGGAGAGCTTTTCACGGGTGAGCGGTTCATTGGGGCCGACTTCGGAACATTCCGCAATGATGATCGAGCAGTTGGGATCCACTTCAAAGCCTGCCTGCTGGGCAATCCAGTACGCGCTCTTGCCGGCTACTGTTCCGTTGAGCTTTGCGCTTTCGCAGTCTTTGGAGAATGCCTTTGCGCCGAACATGAATTTCTCAAGCAGTTCTTTTTCTTTCTTGTTCACATAGTGGACGTTGTAATGTCTGAATTCATTCTTCACATCCTCATAGATTTCCTGATCGACAATGACCGCCTGTTCACTTGCGCATACCATGCCGTGGTCAAACGCCTTGGACATGGCGATATCGCTGACCGCTTCCTTGACGTCCGCGGTTGTCTCGATATATGCGGGCACATTTCCCGCGCCGACGCCGAGGGCGGGCTTGCCGCAGCTGTAAGCGGCTCTGACCATCGCGTTGCCGCCAGTGGCGAGAATTGTTGAAACACCCGGATGATTCATCAAAGCGCTTGTCGCTTCCATGCTCGGGGTTTCAATCCACTGGATGCAGTTTTTAGGCGCACCGGCTTTGATGGCTGCGTCATAGACAACCTTTGCGGCAGCGGCCGAACTGTTCTGTGCATTGGGATGGAAGGCGAAGATGATCGGATTTCTTGTCTTGAGACAGATCAGGGATTTGAAAATCGCTGTGGATGTCGGGTTTGTGACAGGGGTGATACCGGCGATGACTCCGACCGGTTCCGCCACATACTTAAGGCCTTTGACCGGATCCTCGTCAATGATGCCGACGGTTTTCTGATTGCGCATATGATGGACCACATATTCGCACGCAAAGAGATTCTTTGTCGCTTTGTCCTCAAAGACGCCTCTGCCTGTCTCTTCAATTGCAAGTTTTGCGAGGGAGCCATGCTGGTCAAGGGCTGCGACGGAACACTTCGCAACGATGTAATCGATCTTTTCCTGATCGTATGAGGCAAAGTCATCCAGAGCTTTCAGAGCCTTTTCGACTTTCTCATTCACTTCGATCTGCGCAGGTGAGAGTTCATTGACTGTTTCTGTTTTGTTCTTTTTTTCTGCCATAAATCCTCCATGTGAATAATTTCACATGGCTATTGAAACACATCTTGAAACATAGTTCAATCAAAATGATAAAAAAATCACAAGTAAGCGTTTTCAACTAAAAACAGGATGGAATCACCATCCTGCTCCATAAAAGAATCTTTTCACCCTCAATCAGGGCAGTGGGTTTGACCGAAATATTGTCCACCCGGATGAAGCGGTCGCCTTTTTCGATATCCGCAAGGAATTTATCAATATCGCTGTCCTCACCCTGAACATAAATCTCAACCATTGTGCCGTTGGGCAGATTTCTGACCGATCCGGTCAGGTTATAGCGCTGTGCGCGAATCATGCAGAAACCGCGGAAGCCGATGCCCTGCACCCAGCCTTCAACAAATACATGATATCTTTTCTTCATGATGCTTTACCTCTGCCTTGATTATAGCAAGTAAAAAATGGAGTTCGGATCTGAATCAGTTCGAATGAGATTCATCGTTTGCCGGAATACGATGGTTGTACGTCTGGAACGAACAAAGAAACCTTTTGAATAGAACGCAGAAAAAGAATTCTGAAGTCAGTTCAAAAGTTTTTTTTATACCACTCAATTCCAGAAAATATCATTTTGCAGATTATTGTGGAATGCAGAGACATAAGTCTCAGAATTCGCATGGCTTGCAATACAGTGAAACAGACTGCCGGGTTCAGGGATGAATCAGTACGTTCCGGGCATTATCGTGAAGCACACGGCTGATGTAATCTGGATCATAGTGCTCATACATGTACTTGATGCCGGATGCTTCCCGGGGCGGACGGTGGGTGGTGCCATGGGCATCAGAGCCAGCAAAGTCTGCGTGCTTTTCCTGCAGCAGACTTCTTGCATTCTCTTTGATCCAGTCCTGTTTCTCCAGGTATACGCTGTAGACATTGATCTGGATGCGTGCACCAAGATGGCGGAGAATGCCGGCAGAGCGGGTGCTCATGAACCGGTATCGCTCAGCATGAGCAATGATGGGGATATAGCCGGCTTCTTTGATCAGCCTGGTACAATAGACCGCATCGTCTTCGTCAATGTATGGGCTGAATTCGATCAGCACATATTCTGTATGATTCATGGTCGGATAGACTCCAGTGCGCAGGTTTTCCAGTATCTCTTCCATACTGTACCGGTCACACAGGATCTCTGTGCCATAGAAGAGCTGGACCGGTATTTGTGCTTCGTATGCTTTTTCTTTCAGAAGCTCGAATTGCTTCCGGGGAAGTCCCGGTGACCAGGTAAATGCAAAACTGTGGGGTGTGGCAATGATGATATCTGTTCCTTCATGGTGAGCCATCCGGAGCATTTCCAGAGATTCTTCGACGGACTCAGAACCGTCATCCACACCGGGAATAACATGCATATGAATATCGATCAAAACGTATATTCCTCCTTCGTATTGGATAAAAAACAACATAGAAATAACTATTGCAAATTCATGGGAAATTCACATAGTGTTCGAATACCTGTCAGGAACAGGGGGTATTCTATACGTGTCAGATGAAGAGAAGACATCTGATACAAATTAACATTCATTGACTTTCCCCTTAAGAATATGAATCACAAAAGAGGCCGCCAGAACCCTTTCCCCCCTCATAATTACCGGCGGTCTTTTTTCTGCTTCTTCCAGAATGGTGTATAGGCAAAATGATCGGCGTGTATGAGATGGGGCGGGCAGTGAACATCAGAAAGATGCGTACAGTAAGTGAATGCCTTTTCACCGATCTGTGTGATGGAGGATGGAATCGTGATGGACTGCAGGGAATGGCAGTTGCCGAAGACATATGCAGGGATTGCTTCTTTCCAGGCAAACCGGATATTGCATGTGCTTTCCATCGGTCCTGCACTGACTAGAAGGGGACAGCGGGTGAATGCATAATCACCGGTGCGTGTGACGCTGTCAGGTATTGTAACGCCGCATAGATGTGTACTGCCGGCAAAGGCCATCTCAAATATGGCAGAGATACCATCCGGGATCACATAATAACCGTGTCTGCCGGCGGGATAGGTATGCAGGGTATGAAGGTCTTTGAAATACAGGACGCCATCCAGTGAAGTGAATACATCGTTCTGCTCGGATACATGGATATTCTGTAAAGATGAACAGTCGGCGAAGGCACCCAGGCCGATATAGCTGACATGCTGGGGTATTTTGATGGACTGCAGCTTTGCGCAATTGCGGAATGCCTGGCTGCCGATACTGATGACAGAGGCGGGGATGCGTATCTGCGTCAGACTGGTGCAGTCCGCAAATGCAAAGGCAGTAATCTCCTGCAGTGTATCGGGCAGAGTGATCGTTTTCAGGGCCGTACAGCTCTGAAACACAGCACCCTCGATAGTTGTCAGGTGTGAGGGAAGATGCGCCTCAGAAAGCCTGCTGCAGCCATAGAATACAAGATCTCCTATTGCTGTTACGCTGTCCGGTATATCGATTCTTTCTAATGCCGTGCAATAGGCAAAGACGGAGTCATGCAGCGCGGAAAGATGTCTGGGCAGATGGATCTCCTGCAGGGAAGAACACTGGAAGAATGCCATCTTGCCGATGGTATGGACACTGTCAGGAATTGTTACATGGCGTAAACGCCTGCATCCGGAAAAAGCATGTTCCCCAATATAGGTGACGCCGCAGGGAATTTGCACGGATACCAGGCTGATGCACTCCGCAAAGGCATGTTCACCGATCGCTGCAATAGGATGCGGTATGACAATGTTCTCCTCAAATCCGTTGTATTTCTGCAGTATGCCATCTGGGGATATGACATAATCATGACTGCTGTCTGTCTTTGTTCTCATATTTCCTGCCTTTCTTTTTTACCAGTATAGAAAGAAGCAGAAGAGAGACAGAAAGGGGAGGAAGTGCCTGTATCTAATAAAAGTGAACTGTGGTAGTATTTCGGTTATGGAACTTTTGAAAGGATCACCCGCAGATCCAGGTGACAGACAAGAGCGGGAATTACGAACATATGCATTTCTTGATGCATTGGGCATTGAATTTGAACGGACGGATCATCCGGATATGCCTGCCACAACAATGGAAGTATGTGCAGTGGTAGACAGCATCCTCCATGTACGCATCTGCAAGAATCTTTTCCTTTGCAACCGGCAGAAGACAAATTTTTACCTGCTGATCATGCCGGGAGACAAGCCGTTTCGGACAAAGGAATTATCGAAGCAGCTGAATACATCCCGTCTTTCTTTTGCGGATGAAGCAGACATGGTGCATCTGTTGGATGTGTATCCGGGCAGTGCTACCGTACTGGCATTAATGAATGACAAAGAACATATTGTTAAGGCAGTTATTGATGAAGACGTCCTAAAGGAAGAATGGTTCGGATGCCATCCGTGCGTCAATACCAGCTCACTGCGCTTTCACACGCATGATCTGACAGAGAAGATCTTCCCGGCTCTGCATATTGAACCGGCAATTGTAAAACTGACCGGAGATAGTTAAAGACCCCCTGACTCCCGTAAATACCGTATTCGTACTATACGATGTATACTGAGAATGTAATATGGCTGAGGGGGCAAATTATGTTACGAAAAATCATTGGATTATTCTGCGCAGTGATGATCAGTGTATGCATCCTGCCGTTTTCTGCTGTTCATGCAGAAAACATCGTACCGGCAGCGGTACTGACCGCTAAGGGAGATCTTATCTTCTTTAATACGATGGACCAGACGGTCTATACCGGCCAGTCAAAAAGCGTCATAGACACAGACGGCATACGGCGTACCGGCCGGCTGTACATGCCGTTAAAAGCCGGCACTGAGTTTCCGTTTATGACGGATGCCAAGAAAGTAAAACGTGTCTATACAGCCGAAGGACAGACCGTCCGGATGCCTGCAGATATGTCACAGTATTTTTGCGCCATGTACAATCTGCGTGAATTTGACGGGAATGGTATGGATACATCCGGCGTCGTAAATATGCATAGTCTCTTTGACGACTGCGACAAGATGTATTCTCTGAATCTCAGTACATGGGATACATCCTCTGTCAAAGATATGGGAGAGATGTTCCAGCACTGCAATGAACTGGGTGTAGTGGACATGAGCAATTTTGATACATCTGCGGCAGAAGACATGGACTATATGTTCCGCATATGCGGTATACAGACACTCATACTGGGTGAAAAATGCGTACATATGCCGCAGGACGGGGATTTCGGCCTGACTGGTGAATGGACCAACGGTACTATCACATTGACGGCACGGGAACTGAAGGAACAGTATCCTTCCCATATTCCGGAATGGTGCGGCACATGGAAAAGAGTCCGGGAGACAGGAGAGATTGTCCCGGCTGCAGTATTGCGGTCCGATGGCGATCTGATCTTCTTCAATACCGATGAAGCATATTCAGTCAGTGCCATGGGTGTACATGTTGCGGACGTCGATGGCAATGTTTACTATGGCGAAGGATTCTTCCCGCTGAATGACGGCAGAACGGATCCGTTCCGGGAAGTCTGTGACAGGGTAAAAAGAGTCTATGTGGCAGAAGGACAGACCGTTGTCATGCCCGAAGACATGAGCAGTTACTTTGCCGGCATGAGCCGTCTGACATCGTTTGACGGCACCGGCATGGATACCTCCCATGTAACAAATATGGCATCCATGTTCAATGACGATACATTGATCCGGGAACTGGATCTTTCCATATTTGATACATCCAATGTCACGGATATGTCTGCCATGTTTGAAAAAACACTGAATCTCAAGGATCTTGATCTGAGCAGCTTTGATACTTCAAAGGCGAATATGGAAGGCATGTTCCATCTTGGAGGTCCTTCCCATGCGCTTACCGTGGGTGAAGGCTTTACCGTCTGGCCGACAGGAACCTATTCAGCACTGGAAGGCACATGGACAAACGGAACGTTCACACTCTCAGCAGAAGAACTGGCTGCACAGTATCCTTCCCATATTCCAGACTGGTGCGGTACATGGACAAATACCGGCTACTCCAACAGAGATGACTTTGTATGGCGCATGTATGATCTGGTATTAAACAGAACACCGGATCCCAACGGCTATATGTCATGGACAGGGGATCTCAGATCCCAGAGCAAGAATGCAGCAGACCTTGTCTGCGGCTTCTTCCTGAGTCAGGAATTTACCAACCGGGAACTGGGTGATGACGAATTCGTGGAGATCTGTTACCAGGCACTCATGGACAGAAACTATGATGAAGGCGGCAGAGCGGGCTGGATCCGGAAACTGGAGAACGGCATGAGCCGTACTTATGTCCTGAAGGGATTTGTAAACAGTCAGGAATTTGCAAATTTATGCAGTACATACGGCATTGCCAAAGGATCCATCCGCACCAGTGAACCAAGAGATGTCAACGAAGGCATTACTTCGTTCGTGGCACGCTGCTACAGAGAAGTACTGGGCAGACGCTACGACACCGGCGGCATCAATACATGGTGCAGAAAGATCCTCAACGCTTCCAACAAGAAGCAGGAAGCCATTCATACCGCATCCATCGGCTTCTTCCACAGTCCTGAGTTTATCGGACGGAATACCACGAATGAAGAATATGTTACGATCCTGTATCATACCTTCCTCGACAGAGAACCCGATTCCTCCGGTTATAAAGACTGGACAGGACGTCTTGCCAGAGGCACAGGCCGTGACAGTGTCATGAGAGGATTTGCAGATTCTGCAGAATTTGCAAAGATCCTTGCCCGCTACGGCATCAGATAAGCAGTATATATGCAAGAGCATTCACAGTCATGTGAGTGCTTTTTTATTATGCTGAGATTTTTCCTGGATCATTTTGAGGCTCGGCGTGATAATAAAGATATATTTTTCTCACGTATTTTATTTGCATACATAGGGGGCTACTATGCAGGGATCATTTTATACGAATTATACAGAGCAGAAGTTCATTGATAAGCTTCGGTACAACCTTGATATGTGCCAAAGTTTCTATTTTTCTGTCAGCTTTATAAAAAGACCAGGCTTACGACTCCTGGCGCCAAATATAGAAGCGGCTTTAAGTAGGGGAGCAAAAGGTCGTTTGATAACCTCTACATATCAAAATTTTACGGATATTGATTCACTCGTTTATTTTTTGAGCTTAGCTGCCAGATATCCGAATCAGTTTTCTTGTCATTTGGATAAGGAATGTTTTCATGATTTGAGTGGTAATACCATCGGCTTTCATTCCAAAGGATATTTATTTGAGTATCCTGATCATCATGAAGTGGTAGTAGGTTCATCAAACATTACAGTGTATGCACTATTGAAAAATGTTGAATGGGATATTTCTGTATTGGACATACCGAATAATGAATTATATCGAGAGGCTAAAAAGGAATTTGATTATTTATGGGAGAAAACTTTTCCATTAACACAAGATTTGATTGATGAATATAAGGTCAGATTATTCTATTCCATTGAACGTTGGGATATGGACTATAGCATCGCAAATAGTGAAGTAAAACCCAATTATATGCAACGGCGTGCACTAAAGGAACTGAATCGTATTCGTGCAATGGGGGCAGATAAAGCACTCGTTACTGCTTCGGCTGGTAGTGGTAAAACTTTCATGGCTGCTTTTGACGCGTTGAATTTCAATCCAAGAAGACTTCTGTATGTTGTACAGGAAGGATCAATTCTCATGAAGTCTTTTGAGACTTTTCAAAGAGTTTTCGGCAATGATAAGTCTTATGGAATATACAATGCAGATTACAAAGAGTTTGATCAAGACTTTGTTTTTTCTACGAATATAACTATGGCAAACTCATTGGAGTTATTTGATCGTCATACGTTTGACTACATCATTATTGATGAATGCCATCATGCTACGGCAGAAACGTATAGAAAAATCATCAATTACTTTGAACCACAGTTTTTATTGGGTATTACAGCTACTCCTGAACGTATGGACGGTGAGGATGTTTTTTCGCTGTTTGATCAAAATGTCCCATATGAATTACGTCTACGGGATGCAATCGTTAATGGTTTAGTTGTGCCGTTCAAATATTATGGTATCCGTGATGAATTGATTGAGTATGGAATCAAAGAAACAAAAGGCCATAAGTTTGTAGAACAATTCTCTGATGATAAGCATTGTGATTTTATTCATGACATGATTGAAAAATATCGTATTCCTGGAAGAAAACTGAAAGCTTTAGCTTTTTGCCGAGATATTTCACACGCAATACGAATGTCGCAAGCTATGGAGGAGTATTACAACACACGCTATTTAACGGGAAAGAACTCAGTAGGGGAAAGAATACGTGCTTATAATGATCTGCAAAATGATTCTGCAGATCTTGAAATCCTATTCACTGTCGATATCCTGAATGAAGGTGTTGATATTCCAGGAGTAAACATGGTCCTGTTTTTGCGACCAACAGATTCACAGACGATCTTCATACAACAATTAGGACGTGGTCTGCGTAAATATGAAGACAAGAAATATGTGACAGTCTTGGACTTCATCGGAAATGATTATAAGCGTAGTGTACAGATTGCTTTTGCACTTGGAAGTCTCTCAGAAAACTTTGTAGTTGAGAAGAAACTGATTGCTGCACTTGTAAAAGAAGATTTTAGGAGTATTGGTCTAGAGAAATATGGAGTGGAAATCCATTTAGATGATCTAAGTAAGAAAGAAGTACTAACATATATTGACCAAGTAAACTTCAATACAAAAATGTATTTGCAGCAGGATTATTTGAACTTTAAAAAATTCATTAGTGCAGATACATATCCTAAGCATGTCGACTATTTGAACAATGATTATGCACCGGATCTAATAAAATTTATGCAGTCTAAAATCGGTGGAAAGAAGAACTTTTCATATTATGGTTTTTTGAAGGCTATTGGCGAGGAGAATATTCCTTCGTTCAATACGCGTCAAGAATCATTCGTAAAATATGTATCTGATATGCTCCCGATCGTACGCCCATATGAATACTTGATTATTCAGTGCTTGGTTATGAAGACGGGAAAGGCTTCACTAAAAGAGGTCGAACAGCATGTCAGAATTAATGTTCCTTCATTTCAATCACAAGCCTTTCATCATGCTTTGAAATATATGTTAAGTAGTGGCTTTTTTGAAAAACGGTTAGATGACTCTCTGTGGTTCAAAGATTTAGAGCTTAATGTCGAATTAGAAGACTATATGCAGGATCTTCTTGAATATGGACTTGGACGCTTTGATGTGGAATATGGAGACCAACCATCAGATACATTTAAATTGTGGGGGAAATATACCAAAGGACAGGTTCAGCAGTTGTTACTAAATAATCCTGGAGACATCATGCTTGGAACGAAGATATATGATGGCATTGTATATATCTATGTCACTATTGTGAAAGCAAGTTCAACGAAAGAAGAACTGAAATATGTTGATGGTTATATGGATCGTAATACGTTCCGGTGGGAATCTGTTGCAAACGTTAGCGATAAAGAATTGAATGCACTGAAAAATAGTAAAAAAGTATATGTCTTCGTTCGAAAAGTAGATAACGAAGATGGAATACAATTACCATTTACGTATATTGGAACGGGAAAGATGGAATATATAGAAGGTTCAAAGAAAGCAAATGGGGCACATCTGTTCAGAATTCCTATGGATGTAGAAGCTCCAGAAGACCTCTTCTTTGACTTCAAACTACCGGAATGATATTTATAGTGTTTGGACCAGGATGGGATAACTTCTCATCCTGGTTTTATTGTGAATGTGAAAGGGTGTTTCTTAGCTTTAAATTATTTCGCTGTACTATACATATTTGGACTGACCTGCATTCTATAATGTCAAAAATAATGATATGCATGTGCATAAGTTACGGTAAGTAACAGAGATGATACCGTCCGTTTCTTGCTTCTGAGGCAGGGAAATGACTACACTGTGGTTGTCAAAGGCAGCTGCACACAGATGGAACACGGAGGAAAGACATATGACATTTGCAGAAAAACTGAAGAAAGCACGTATGGATGAAGGATATACGCAGGAAGAACTGGCGGATCTGTTGGCGGTATCGAGAGCAGCGGTCGCCAAATGGGAAAGCAACCGGGGCATGCCGGATGTAGAAAATCTCAGGGCAATTGCAAAGCTGCTGAATACAAGCATGGATGAACTGCTGGATGACGGCAGTGAGATGGACTTAAGCGTAACAAGAAAACCAATTGATCTTGCAAAATACGGGGATACCGGAAAGCTGTCACGGCTCAGAAAAGTAAAAATCAAGGAACAGATCATACGGGATGAATACCCGGAGGATGAGATCGTACGCCTGACTGTCACAAAGATTCATAATACGAAGAAAGAAGCGGCGGCGGATGCAGCAATTGGTCTGACCGGATTACTGCTGGCGGGACTGCCCATCTTTGGAACACAGGAATTCGGAAAGACCATCAATTCCCTGGATGAACAGTATTATCTGGTCAATACGGAGAAGAAACAGTACTTTGTACTGCTTACCGATGAATACATGACCGTACGTACACTGGCCAATCCGATCACAGACAAGAAGTTTGTCATCGGTGACAGGGAATTCCTGCGCATGGGGATCGTGGAGCAGTAAGCAGACAAATTCATAAAAAATGAAGTGCATACCGATAAAGATATTGGTATGCATTTTGCTTCTGGTACAATAGGAATGTTGAAAGCAGGGTAACAGTATGGTACAGGACAGAAAAAAATTACGCAGCAGGATCCGGCCGTATATTTCGGCAATACCGGATATACTGCGTCTGCAGCTGGTATCTGTAACGGTATTGGGCGTATTGCTGTGGGTGCTGAAGAAAGCCATGGCATGGACGCTGCGTTCGACCGGAAGAGTCGCTGTCAGCAGCGGGGATTTCCTGTTCCTGTTTACAACGTGGCAGGGGATCCTGCTGATCGTACTGGCACTGTTGTCACTGTTTCTGTATGTGGCATTTGATCTGAATTCAAAGATCCTGTTCAGCGGAAAAAAACTGACAAAGCAGAAGAATATTGTATCCGGCAGTCTGAAAGAAAGCTTTGGAACGATCAGACGCTTCTTCTGTCCCGCCGGTATCGGGATCGTACTGTATATTGCACTGCTGGCACCGATCTTGAATATCGGTGTATCCATCTCCTTGACAGAAGGACTGTACATACCGACGTTTATCACATCGGTGATCCATACGACACCGCTGTACAATGCACTGTATATCGTTACACTGACAGTATTTGCATTGATCGGTATTGCCAATATCTTTGTGCTGCAGGGGATCCTGCTGGAAGATCTTTCGGTGAAGAACGCACTGACGCAGTCACGCTCCGTCATGCGGAAGAACTGGAAAGACTATTTTAAGAAGAATGTGATGTTTACGCTGTGGTTTGTGCTGCTGGTGATTGGTCTGGTCGTTGTTGTGCTTTTGATTCCGCTGGCAGTACTTCCGCTGCTTCCTGTATCCCCGCATACTGCGAGATTCCTTACGATTATGATCTGTATCAATGCAGCGATCGTCCTCGGTACAGCCGGTATCTTTGCCGGACCGTTCTATCTGATGCACAATACGCAGTTGTATTACGATTACCGGACAGACGAAGATCTGCAGTATCCGGAAGACATCCAACTCAAACGCATATACATGGTTCTTGGCGCAGCCGCTTGCATTGCACTGGTATGTTTCCTGTCGTGGCGGGTGAACGAATCCTTTGATCTGATCTTCCCGATCCGCAGCAGCTGTCAGGTCGTTGCCCACCGGGCAGGCGGCGTGGAGGGCGCAGAGAATACCGTGGCAGGCATCAGGAAAGCCATTGAGCTTGGTGCTTTTGGCAGTGAAATCGACATACAGCGCACCAAAGACGGCTATTACGTACTGAATCACGATGGTACATTTGAACGCACTGCCGGGAACAGCAGGCGTCCGGAAGACATGACGCTGGAAGAAATCAAGGCATTGTCGGTGGATGGTGAACCGGTGGCGACGCTGGAAGAGATACTGGAAGCTGCCCGCGACAAGATCACCGTATTCGTGGAATTAAAAGGGAATACAGCAGACCGTCAGATGGCAGATGATGCCGTGCGCATCATCAAAGAAGCAGGCATGGAAGAGCAGTGCGTGCTGATCTCGCTGGACTATGCTTTGATCAATTACACAGAGACGGCATATCCGGATATGAAGACGGGATATCTGACGTTTTTGTCCTTTGGCAATACGGCCGCATTAAACTGCGATTATCTGGGACTGGAAGAAGAATCTGCGACCGGATCTGCCATCACTGCAATTCATGAGCAGGGAAAGAAAGTACTGGTATGGACACCGAATAAGGAAGAATCCCAGAAGCGCTTCCTTCTCAGCATGGCAGACGGCATTATTACCGACAATGTATCGCAGGCATTCGGAATCCGTGAAAACCTGAAAAAGCGCACCGATTTTGAGCGCATCCTGGACGGCATATTCGGTTCATGATGCATAAAACAGGGGATGAATATGAAATACAGAAATACTGCAATGGCTGTCACATTGGGAATGCTGGTATGCAGCTTGTCTGCCTGCAGTGCAGCGGGCTCTGCAGCCAGCAGCGAAGACAGTGACGCAGAAGACACAGATACAGCTGTCACAACCGATCTGAGCAAGATCGACAGCACGAAATGGCTTTATAACGAAGACGATGATGTATGGTATCAGACCGGAATTTCCTATTGTTCCAATCCGGCGGATGCATCGTATGAAACACTGGCGGTATTTGTACCGGGTGCGTACATAGACGGCACAAAGAACGATGACGGCACCTATACATGCACATTGAATACAACGGCAGAGATCAACGGCTATACGGCACAAAGCGCTCCGGTGGTCATGCCGATCAATACGCCGGGCTACAGCGCCCAGGCAGCTTTAACGGACTACAGCTCCTCCGTGACATCGTATACCGATGCAGGATTTGTCTATGTGCATGCCGGATGCAGGGGCAGGGATGCCGGTGCACCAGCCGGTGTTGCTGACCTCAAAGCAGCGATCCGTTATATCCGGTATTCAAAAGATACTCTTGCCGGTGATACCGACAGCATCTTCACATTCGGCATGTCCGGCGGCGGTGCACAGTCCGCAATTGTCGGTGCTTCCGGCAACAGTGCACTCTATGATGCTTATCTGAAACAGATCGGTGCCGTGGAAGGCGTATCCGATGCCGTACTTGGTTCCGTGTGCTGGTGCCCGATCACCAACCTTGACAGTGCGGACGGGGCGTATGAATGGATGATGGGTGTTACACGCTCTGGATTAAGTGAAGACGAACAGGCACTCTCGGATCAGCTGGCACGTTACTTTGCGGAATATATTAACAACGCAGGTCTTGTGGATGAAGAGGGCAATGCACTGACGCTGGAAAAATCCGAAGAAGGAGTTTACCAGGCAGGCAGCTATTATGAGTATCTGAAGAATACGATCGAAGAATCTCTGGAACACTTTCTGGAAGATACCGAATTCCCATATACCGCTTCCTCTTCACAGGGCGGCGGACATATGCACGGCGGCGGCCAGAGACCGGACGGCGGCACACCGCCGGATGGCGAAAGACCTGAGGGCATGCCGGAAGGCGAAGGCCCCGGTGATATGAATTTTGAAGCAATGGATGATATCACCCGCAATGATACCTCTGCCAGCGGCCTGTCACTCACCGGTACGTATGAGACAGCACAGGATTATATCGATGCCCTCAATGTGAATGGGGAATGGGTCAGCTATGACGCATCCGCAAACACGGTAACGATCAAAGACATCGCTTCGTTTGTGCAGGCATTCAAGACGGCATCCAAGAATCTCGGCGCATTTGACCAATTGGACCGCGGGCAGGGTGAAAACACCTTGTTTGGATACGGGGATGGCAGCGGTGCCCACTTTGATGCAATGATGCGGGATGTTCTTGCCAGCATCAACAGTGTATATGCCAATGAATATGCACAGGAATACGATGCGGATATCCTGAAAACAGACAGCCTCGGCAATACTGCTGAAACACGCGTTAATATGTATACGCCGCTGTACTATCTGCTGTCTTCGCAAGAGGGATACCAGACCAGCACGCCGGCAAAATACTGGCGCATCCGCACCGGCATCAACCAGTCCGACTGCGCACTTTCTACAGAAGCAAATCTTACCCTGGCACTGGAAAGCAATACAGCCGTAGAGAGCGTTGATTTTGAAACGGTATGGGGACAGGGTCATACCCAGGCAGAACGCACCGGAAACAGCACGGAAAACTTCATTGCATGGGTGCAGTCCTGCACAATGCAGAAATAATCACTGTGCACCATCGATGCAGGATGGCTGAATGGAAAAAAAAGAAATCTAACAGTAAACAATTCTGTTGATGACCAATGCGATAAATACTAGCGTTTCCGCTTGTATTGAATGTCAGTTAGCACCAAATGTCTCAAAATCCGCTCCATCTTAGGCCAGTGGTCTGCAGCACCTTTGACACGGAAC
>JAFYHC010000035.1 GCA_017539385.1 Solobacterium sp.
GGAACGGTCGATATCTTTGCCGGCATTCCCTACGCAGCACCGCCCGTCGGCGAACTGCGCTGGAAGGCGCCGCAGGATCCGCAGCCCTGGACCGATACCAGAATATGTACGCACTTTGCACCGATGTCCATGCAGGTCACCAATCCGCCGGTGATCGATTCCCTTGTGCGGATCATCGGCTATCATGATTATTCCGTATCACTGTCTGACAATTATCGGCCGCCGGTCAGCGAAGACAGTCTGTATCTGAATATCTGGCGTCCCTCTGAGATCCATGAGCCACTGCCGGTCATCGTCTATATCCATGGCGGATCCCTGCAGACAGGACAGCCTTGGTATGACGACTACAGCGGCGAAACCATGGCAAAAAACGGCGTCATCGTCGTAAACATGGGCTACCGGCTTGGTGTATTCGGCTTCCTGGCCGATGAATCCCTGCTGCAGGAAGACGGCACAACGGGCAACTACGGCCTGCTGGATCAGATCAAGGCACTGACATGGGTCAAGAATAATATAGCGGCATTTGGCGGTGATCCGGGCAATGTCACGTTGATCGGGGAATCTGCCGGTGCGGTATGCGTCGATGCATTGTGCGTTTCCCCGCTGGCAAAGGGACTCTTCCAGAAAGCAATCCTTGAAAGCAGCACCGTTTCCTCCGTCCGTCCGCCCCACTCATACCGCTCTCTGGAAGATGCACTGTCTTCCGGTAAAGAGCTGCTGCAGAAATATGACTGCAGTACGATCGATCAGCTGCGGGCAATTCCCGCCGAAGAGCTGGTCGGGGAAATGAACAGCCAGCATCACATCACACCGGACGGCTATGTGTTCTTGGATGATCCATACAAGCTGCGCAGACAGGGCATCCATAATGAAGCAGCCATCCTGCATGGATTCAATCTTGAAGAAAGCGGACCGTTCCTGCTGTTCGATAAAACAACCCGTGAGAATTATAAAGAAAAGATCCGGAATTACTTTCAGGATTATGCGGACCGTGTACTGGAACTGTATCCGGCCCATACCGATGAAGAAGCCGCAGAAAACTGGAAAAGAATCTACGGAGTGCTCTTCTTCAACTACTCACACAATTGCCTGAGCCGTCTTGCGGCTGCCAATAACGAACCGTCCTTCAGTTATCTGTTTACAAAGACAAATAAAAGGCTCTCCTGCTGGCACAGCGGAGAGCTGGTATATGCCTTTGGCCGGATCCCGGAAACGTCTTCCCTGTATACCGATGAAGACAGAGCCCTCAGTCAGACCATGATGCAGTACTGGCTCCGGTTTGCCAAAACCGGTTCTCCCAATGCGGAAGGACTCTTAGAATGGAAGCGTGATACCGGCAACGGTCAGATGCTGGAATTTGGTGATAGTGTGCAGATGATCGAAGATCCGGATCTCAGGCTCTATGCGATCCTGGATGAAATGCAGAATTTCTCACTTCATTGAGAGCAGTTTCCGGTTCAGCTTCGTATAGATGCGCTCTTTGAACCATGGTTCACTGGAGCGGGCAACTGCCTCTTCCAGAGAGAACCAGCCGATACGGCTGTTCTCATCCGGCTTGATATGCACCGGTTCATCGGGATCCGCCTCAAGAAGATATGTCACATTCAGATGAAGGTGGGAAGATACATACTTCCCCCTTTTTTCATGTCCGTCCACTGTCAGTACTTCCAGTGAGAAGATCTCTTCGGACACCGGCTTTACATGGACCAGTCCGCTCTCCTCTTTTACTTCCCGGACTGCCACCGCAAGCAGATCCGTTTCTCCGTCTGCGTGCCCTCCCAGCCATGACCAGGAATCATAGATATTATGATATGCCATCAGGATCTTTGTACGGTCCGGTGAAGTGACCCATGCGGAAGCGGTCATATGGGCTGCGGTATTCTGCCGGGTAAAGATATTGTCCTGTTTCAGCATTTGCAGGATCAGTTCCTGATCCCTTTCTTCCTGTTCACAACAGGGAATATATTCCCTGACTGCCTGCTCGATGTCCATCGTTTTTCCCCCTTAAAAAGGGCTTCGCGGGAAGCCCTTTCCATTATGATCTGTATCTTTCTCAGATATTGAACAGTTCACTGTACGCAGCCAGTGCACCGTCTGTCTCGTGTGCAAGTACTTTCTTTGCCAGAACTTTTCCAAGCTGTACGCCTTCCTGGTCAAAGCTGTTGATGTTCCATGCGAAGCCCTGGAACATGACTTTGTTTTCAA
The DNA here is from genome assembly GCA_017539385.1 of Solobacterium sp. Lineage (GTDB taxonomy): Bacteria > Bacillota_I > Bacilli_A > Erysipelotrichales > Erysipelotrichaceae > Bulleidia. Next base: position 2,206 of record JAFYHC010000035.1, read on the forward strand.
AGTGTGCAAGCAGTGCACCGAGTGTGCGCGGTGTCAGGCAGTCGCCGTAGATGATGCTGGACGGTCTGCCGCCGTCAAACTTCTTATTCGGATTTGCATCGTCTTTGCCGGAAGCGAAGGCAACGATCTGTGCAACGACGTTTGCACACAGTTTCTGCTGGGATGTGCTTCCCTGGATATCGACATCCAGACCGATCTGGGAGTTCTTAAAGCCAATGAACTGCATCGGAACGATATCGGTTCCCTGGTGGAGCAGCTGGTAGAAGGAATGCTGGCCGTTTGTGCCAGGTTCACCGAAGATGATCGGTCCGGTCGGATAATTGACCGGTTCGCCAAAGCGGTTGACGGACTTGCCGTTGGATTCCATATCCAGCTGCTGCAGGTGTGCCGGGAAGCGGCTTAATGCCTGTGAATACGGCAGAACTGCTGTATTCTCATAGCCCAGTACATTGCGCTCATAGACACCGATCAGAGCATCCAGCAGTGCAGCGTTCTTCAGTACATCTTTTTCTTTGCACAGTTTGTCGGTCTCTGCAGCACCATTCAGGAAGTCTGCGAATACTTCCGGTCCGAATGCGAGCGAGAGAACAGCACCGCCGACAGCGGAAGAGGACGAATAGCGTCCGCCGATGTAGTCATCCATATAGAAGGCATCAAGATATCCTTCATTCTTTGCCAGCGGGGATGTTTCACTGGTAACAGCGATCATATGCTTTGCCGGATCCAGTCCTGCATTGCACAGTGCATCCTTGACGAAGGACTCATTGGTCAGTGTTTCCAGAGTTGTACCGGATTTAGAAACCAGAACGAACAGAGAGTGGGCGACATCCAGATTGCTCAGTACGCCTGCCGCATCATCCGGGTCAACGTTGGAAATGAAGGCAGCCTTCATCTTCAGTGTATTGTTCTTCTTTGCCCAGTTTTCCAGAGCCAGATATACTGCACGGGGACCCAGGTCACTGCCGCCGATACCGATCTGTACGACTGTAGTGAACTTTTCACCATCCGCATTTGTGATCTCGCCATTATGTACTTTGCGTGCAAACTCCGCAATGCGTGTCTGCTGCTTTACATAGAATTCACGCTTATCGACACCGTCAGCGATGACTGCTTCGCCCAGCTGGCCTCTGCACAGCTGATGCAGAACACGGCGCTTTTCACCGGTGTTGACGACTTCGCCGTTGTACAGCAGCGCAAACTTATCGAGCAGCTGTGTTTCTTCGGCAAACTTCTTCAGGCCTTCCAGGATCGTGTCGTCCACTGCTTTTGCGGCATAATTATAGACAAGACCCTCTGCCATGGGGATGCTGTACTTCTTCACACGTGCAGCACCGTTCTCCCCTGCCATTACAGCCGGAAGATCGACTTTAGCGCAGTCTTTCAGTTCCTGAAATGCTTTTACTTCATCCAGATTTGTCCAATTGATCATTCTGTTCCTCCTGTCTTTCTGCTGGCTCAAGCCGGCAGAAAACTATTTCTTTCTTCTATAATCATATTATTTCAGCGTCTTTTTTCCAAGAGACATTCCGTGAAACCGTACAGAAAAACATGCGTTATGAAAAAAGACCGGCTACTTTGCCGATCCTTCCTTCAATATCTCTTTTCTGGCATTTTCGATCCATTCATCCATGCTGGAAGCGATGGACTGAAAGCCGATGCGCATGACCGGCAATGATGCCGTATTGACCGTGGGACGCCGTCTTGCCCGTCCATGGGGCTTCTGCAGTGCTTTTAAGGACAGCCTTGCCTGGTTGGTGATGGGATCAAAATCAATGATCTTCACCCGGACTGTCTCACCGACCGTCACAAATTTGCTGATATCCCGTACAAAGCCATCGCTGATCTCGGAAATATGGATCAGTCCGCTGGTATAGCGGTCCAGTGATGCAAACGCACCGTATGGCTGGATGCCTGTGATCTTTCCTTCTACGATCTGCCCTGCTTTAAATGTCATATTGCCTCCCTGTGCTTTGCCAGTATAGCACAAGCCTCTCTCAGTTTGTGCTATAATTTTGGAGCGAAAGAAGGAGACGTATGAGAGCAGCTTACGGAATCAGAGCAATGTATCCATTCTGGTCAGGAATTGTTTCTGTCATCCTGGCCCAGCTTCTCAAACCGGTATTTTTCTTTATCGTCACAAAGAAATGGGACTGGAAACTGATCAAGGCCAGCGGCGGATTCCCATCCTCGCACAGTGCCATGGTATCCGCGCTTGCTTTATCCGTAGGGATACAGGAGCACTTCCGTTCCACTCTGTTTGCCATTGCCCTGACAATGGCAGTCATCGTGATCTACGATGCAGCCAATGTAAGGTATTACAGTGGACAAAACATAAAAGTTACGCAACAATTACTGAAGGATGTCCAGAAGAGCCTGAACACCGAGTTTGATGCCCCGATCTATGATGAAAAGATCAAGGATGTGCTTGGCCATAACTGGTTTGAAGTACTGGGAGGAATTCTGCTCGGATGTACGATCGCTCTGCTGTTCCACATGGGAGCGTAACAGAAGGTAGGAAAGAATATGACAGACGTAGAGATGAAAACCGCTGAGAACGAAACAAAAGAACTGACGGAAAAAGAAAAAGAAGAGCAGGAAGATATCCTGCGCAGGATCGAGCATACCATCAACAAGATCCGCCCGTATATTATGGCGGACGGCGGTGATGTGCAGCTGGTCGGTTTTGAAGATGGTGTTGTAACAGTATCGATGCTTGGTGCATGTGCCGGATGTATGGCTATTGACACCACACTGACCGATGGTATCGAAGCACTGCTGATCGATGAAGTGCCGGAAGTCAAAAAGGTACAGCTGTACCAGTCCGCGCCTTATCCGTATTATTACTGAAAACACGGTATATCCGTGTTTTTTTATTTTTATTCATTGATTATGAGAGAAAAAAATCCGGTATTCATCAGAATTCCCGGATTTTTTTGTGAAATTCAGGAATATTTTCTAAGTTTTCCGGCAAATTCCGAAATTTATTTTGCAATACGCATGAGATTGGAATATTGTATATGCAGTAGTCAGGAGGCTGTCATGAAAACACCATATGAAGATTTTGGATCCATGGTATTCAGTGAACGCGAGATGGAAGAACGTCTTCCCCGCCCGGTCTATCAGTCCTGGAAGCGTACCGTCGTCAATGAAGGAACGCTGGACCGTGTGACTGCGGATGCCATTGCACATGCCATGAAACTGTGGGCCATTGAAAAAGGTGCCACACACTTCACCCACTGGTTCCAGCCGCTGACCGGAAGCACAGCGGAAAAGCACGATACATTCCTGGAACCGGACAGCAGCGGGCAGCCTATTGCCCGGTTCTCCGGAAAGATGCTGATCAAGGGAGAGCCGGACGCTTCCAGTTTCCCGAGCGGCGGACTGCGTGCAACGTTTGAAGCACGCGGATATACGTACTGGGATCTGACAAGCCCGGCATTCATCCGTGACAATGTATTATGCATTCCGACAATTTTCGTTTCCTATAATGGTGAAGCGCTGGACCGGAAAGATCCGCTGCTCAAATCCATCAAAGCGATCAACGATGCATCGGTGCGTCTGGTCAATCTGCTTGGCGACAAGGATGTCAAGACATGTCATCCTTCGGTCGGACTGGAGCAGGAATACTTCCTCATTGACCGTGCCTATTTCGACCGCCGCATTGATCTGCGCCTGACGGGCAGAACACTGTTCGGCAGTTCCGCACCAAAGCGTCAGGAACTGGATGACCATTACTTCGGATCCATTCCCGGCCGTGTCGCTGCCTTCATGAAAGATGTTAATGAAGAGCTTTGGAAACTTGGCATCTACGCCAAAACAGAGCACAACGAAGTCGCTCCGGGTCAGTTTGAACTGGCTCCTGTCTTCAGCGAAGCCAATATCGCAGTCGACCAGAACCAGCTGACGATGGACATCCTGCGCAAGACGGCGGAAAAGCATGGTCTCGCCTGCCTTCTGCATGAGAAGCCGTTTGACGGCATTAACGGCTCCGGCAAGCATAACAACTATTCCATCGTGACCAACGACGGGCAGAATCTGTTCTCCCCCGGTGACAAGCCGGCGGAGAATATCCGCTTCCTCACATTCATCTGTGCATTTATCAAGGCAGTGGATACCTATCCTACCCTGCTGCGGCTGAGTGCATCGTGCACCGGCAATGATCACCGTCTGGGTGCAAATGAAGCTCCGCCGGCAATCATTTCGATCTATCTTGGAAGCTATATCGATTCCATCCTCTACAGCATTTATCAGGACAATGGATCTGCTTCGGATCCATCCCGCAGCAAGGGCGATTTCAATCCGATCACCAATCTGTCCTATGTCCCGCATGATAACTCCGACCGCAACCGGACATCCCCGGTCGCATTTACCGGAAACAAGTTTGAATTCCGTATGGTCGGCTCTTCCATGAGCGCAGCCTTCCCGAATACGGTGCTGAATTCCATCATGGCAGAGTCCCTCAATGAGATCAGCAGCCAGCTGGAAGGCATCAAGTACATCCAGGATATCCGTGACAAGGCACTGCAGATCTGCCGCCAGATCATTCACGATCATAAGCGCATCCTGTTCTCCGGCGACGGATACAGCGATGAATGGGCAAAAGAAGCAAAACGCCGCGGTCTGCCGAGCGTGCGCTCCTTCATCGAATCCACCCGGATCCTGGATGATCCGAAAGTAGTGGAGCTGTTCACATCCCTCGGTGTGTATTCCCAGGTGGAACTGTCTGCCAACCGGCGGATTCTGGAAGAACTCTATATCAAGAAGATGGGGATTGAAGTGCGGACTATGCTGCAGATGACACGCAAGGATGTCCTGCCGGCCATGGTAGCACAGCTGAAATTCTGCAGCGAAGCCGCAAACGCTGCCGGAAAGGTATGTCCTGCCTATCTGAAAAATCTGCAGAAGTCGCTCAGCACGCTGATCGATTCTGTAGATGAAGCATATAAGGATCTGGAAACAACATACGAAGCAATTGATACGGTCACCAATCCATATGCGGCCGGTCTGGAAATGTATACAAAGATCAATCCGAAGATGGATGCCCTGCGGCGTCTGATCGATAAATTCGAAACGATCACCACACCGGATTTCTACCACCTGCCGCTGTACGAGGACATGCTGTTCTCTCTGCAGTAAAAAAACATGCACGATCCGTGAATATCACAGATCGTGCTTTTCTTATTCTTTCAGCAATTGTTCTGCCTGTATGGTTTCTTCGCTCACGCGGCTGGCCAGCAGATAGCGCTTCCCGTCTTTCGTCACAATATAGAGATATGGCGGACAGTATGGGTCGCAGAGCAGTTTCACTGCCCCTTCAGTGTCCGAGAACGTTCCTTCCAGATAATGGTCCATCGCTGTGCCGAAGCGGCGTGCCAGGCGTTCCGGCAGCTGTTCGCGCAGTTCTGCAGAAGCGATATCTTCCCTCTCGATCGTGTAGTGCGTCATTCCGCTTGAAGCACGCAGCTGCCTGTCATCGACGGATAAGACGATGGGCTGGGTGCCGAGTGAATCCAGCCAGACACCCATGACCGGCATGCCAGCCAATAGGATCACCAGGAAGCTCATGAGTACCATGCCCGCCGGACGGGCAATGTTTACGGAAGAATTCATGCCCACACGGTTGTTTATGATGGTCTTGGAATCATCCGGGTTGAAGTAGAGCAGACCGCCAAGCCAGTGTTCATCGTCATCCACATACCATTCGCCGCCGCTGTCCGCAGTCAGTTTTTCCTGTGCCTTGCGCGTTTTCATTTCCAGATGCACTGCTTCATAGCAAATTGCAATGCATAACACGCCCAACAGCAGGAATGAAACAAACGGATGTCTTGGTGTCAGTGCAGACAGCAGACTGATAAATGCCATTGCATACGAACTGATCAGCCACATCTTTCCCCAGTTATAGCGGCGGATGCGGGAGAGGGCAGCGGTGCGGGCAGTATCGGCGTCGACCATCTCTGCCTTATTGCGATACAGATACCGGTAGGATACATAGGACAGTGCACAAAGCACCGCCATCATCACATACATGATGGACAGTCCCTTTTCGATCAATATAGGGCACAGTGCGATCAATACCGGCGGCACAAACAGCAGCGGGTGAAGATACCGCACCGGTTCCGTACCTGTATCGGCATATACGATACGGGAAGCGGATGTCCATCCCCTTTCTGTTTTCAGACGCTTCAGATCCCGGTTGGCCAGCACATAGGGAATATACGGCACGATGACGGTAAGAACCGTCCAGAGCATAAACAATGTCATTGTCCGTCCGGGTATGAACATGGCAGCGATTCCAACGATCAGCAGGCACGCAGCTGCTGCGATGGTGCGCTGTTTAAATGTCTGCAGGATTCTTTGCACTTGCGCATCTTCCCTGCCTTCCTGGGGCAGTGTGACACCAAGGACAATATTCTTTTTAGCTTTGATTTCATTGAGATTCATATATGCCAGCAATGCCGGAAGCCACAGCACGCTCAGCCAGATGATCCAGTTCATTGTGTTTTTCCTTCCCGGAAGATCGTCCGGCATGTACGGATCAGATCTTCCTCACTCATACCGGCAATGCGCATTTCATAAATACAAATGCGCAGTGCCTTCATTGTCGCTTCCGAGATCTGTGTGGGACTGCTTCCTGCTACAGACGCTCCGCTGCGGCGGTCTGTTACGATATATCCTTCGGATTTCAGCAGCTGGTATGCCTTGGACACGGTCATCATATTGATGCCGCATTCATCTGCCAGGGCACGGATCGTCGGAAGCCTTTCCCCCGGCTTCAGTTTCCCCTCTGCGATCCCGGCAACGATCTGGTTGCGCAATTGCATATACAGCGCTTCATCACTGGAAAAGTCAAATTGCAGAATCATACGCATCACCTCTTTGCATTACTCAATATAATGCATTACATGCAATAATGCAATAACCGGAAAAGAAAACGTCCGGATCACTCCGGACGCTCATTCACGCTTCGATATGAATATTTTTTTCTTTCAGGCGGTTCTCCACCCATGTATTGCACAGCATATATATGACGGAGAAGACCGGTACACCCAGGAACATGCCGACGATGCCGAACATGGCACCGCCCATGATAATGGCAAACATGATCCATAATGTCGGCAATCCCATGGAATCTCCCAGGATCTTCGGACCGATGATATTGCCGTCGATCTGCTGCAGGATCAGGATGAAGATGGCGAATTCCAGTGCCTTCCACGGATTGATGATCAGCAGGATCAGAATGCACGGCACAGCGCCAAGGAACGGTCCGAATACCGGAATCATATTCGTAATGCCTACGACGAAGCCGATCAGAGGCGCATACGGCATATCCATCAATACCATTGAGATCCAGCACAGGAAGCCGATGATCAGCGAATCAATGGCTTTTCCGGCAATGAAGCGGTTGAACATACTGCCCATCAAGCCAAGCACGTAATTCACTTTATAGACCATTCGTTCCGACAGCGTGCTGTACAGCAGCCGGTTGAACTGGTTCTTGAACAGTTCTTCATCCAGAAGCAGATACAGTGCAACGATCAGACCGATCAGGAAATCAAACAGCGTACTGACAACAGAGACACTATATCCCAGAATCTTCTCCAGTCCCCCGCCTGCTTCCGTCAGCCATGTTGTCATTTTGGAGCCGAGCGTGCTGATGGCAGTCTGGAAGAATTCCGACAGATCATCATCCCCCATATAGTCCTGGATCCACTTTGAGATCGTTGAAATATACGTATTCATCGATCCTGCCAGAGAACTGATGCTGTCGACCAGTTGCGGAATCAGGATCAGACAGAATACAAACAGAACCAGGATCATGACCAGAACAGAAAGTCCGGAAGCGAGCAGACGTCTTGTCCGCGGTTTTACTTTCAGATTTGCCAGAACGCGTCCTTCAATAAAACGGCGCAGACGAATCAGAATAAATGCGATACAGAAGCCGAATATAAACGGCGTCAGAGCACCGATCACTTTCCCAAGGAAGCCGGCAAAAACAGGAATGTTATGCACGATCATGTAGAACAGCACGATCATGATGCCAGCCAGCGTGAGCGCCTTGGCAAGTTCCAGTGTTTCTTCTTTCATGCGAAGGAATTTCATAGTTTTCTCCAATACGGCTATTATAGCATTTATGCATGCCATTGCGCAGAGTTTCCCATACAGAGTTTCTTACGATATTCTGTCCATCTGGAAAAGAATATGCGTTGACACAGAGAATTCCATATGCTTAAATACTTATGTCTTTTATCAAGAATGGGTGAGAGAGTCAGCTCTATGACCCCATGCCAACCTGCAGACTGTAAGGTGGACCAGCTGACATCGATAAAGTAAAGAACAGAATACTTTTGATCGGTTCTCTTTCGGTGTCATGCATAAAGACAGGAAGGGAGCTTTTATTTATATGTCAAAATATTATTTTACCTCTGAATCTGTTACATCCGGACATCCGGATAAGATCTGCGATCTAATCGCAGATTCTATTCTCGATGAAGCACTGCGTCAGGATCCCAACAGTCATATGGCTGTTGAAGCAACGATCAAGGATGACCTGATCCTGATCTATGGAGAAGCAGGCACAAAGGCTGTGATCCCCTATGAGCAGATTGCTCTGGATGTCATGAAGAAGATCGGATATCCGGAAGAATATCATGTCATCGTGAAAGTCAACCGGCAGTCTCCGGAGATCAATCAGGCTGTTGCCGGCAAAGAACTGTCTGCCGGTGACCAGGGAATCATGTTTGGCTATGCGTGCGATGAAACGCCTTCGTATATGCCCTTTGCGATCGATTGTGCACACCGTCTGGCAGAACGGCTGGAAGAAGTGCGCCGCAGTGATGACCGGCTGCGTCCGGACGGAAAGACGCAGGTCACTGCCCAGTATCGGGATGGCGTTTTGAAACGTGTAGATACGATCGTTGTATCGACCTGCCACAGTGAAAACATCACTCAGGAAGAACTGCGTGACCTGATCATCAAGAAGGTGATCCTGCCGGTCGTACCGGAAAAGTATATCGATGAAGATACCAAGTATCTGATCAATCCATCGGGAAGTTTTACGATCGGCGGCAGCTGGGGTGACTCTGGCACGACCGGACGCAAGATCGTCGTCGACAGCTATGGCGGATACGCTCCGATCGGCGGCGGCTGCTTCTCTTCCAAGGACCCGACGAAAGTAGACCGTTCCGCCGCATACTATGCACGCTATGTCTGCCGCAACCTGGTTGCCAACGGCATCTGCCGCAAGTGCCAGATCCAGGTATCCTATGCCATCGGCAGACCGGAGCCGACATCTGTATATGTGCAGTCCTTCGGTACATCCCGCTTTACCGACAGCGAGCTCAAGAAGATCGTCCGCAAGAATTTTGACTTCCTTGTATCCAACATCATCGATGAACTGGATCTGAAGCGTCCGATCTATGCCCAGACGACCAACTATGGTCACTTTGGCAAAAAAGACCTGCCGTGGGAACAGTTCAAAAAGATCGAACTTTGAGGAAGTGTATGAAAGAAGGATTCTTCTGGGGGAATTCCGTCTCCAGCATGCAGACGGAGGGCGGCTGGAATGAGGATGGAAAGTCCCTTTCCGTCTATGACATCATAGAGCCTGCGGAACACCGCAGTGACTGGCATACAGCCAATGACAACTATCACCATTACGAAGAAGACATGGATCTGATGCAGGATCTGGGCATGAATATGTACCGCTTCCAGGTATCCTGGTCACGCTGTGTGAAAGACGGCACCGGTGCGTTCAATGAAGCAGGCTTTGCCTATTATGACCGCTTTATCGATGCGCTTATACAGCGCGGCATCACCCCGATGATCTGCCTCTATCACTTTGATATGCCATTGGCTCTTGCAGAAGAGGAAAACGGATTCCTGTCCAGAAAGACGACAGATGCCTTCCTGCGCTTTGCGTATGAGGTCATTGACCGCTTCCATCACAAAGTGCACTGGTGGATCACGTTCAATGAACAGAATCTGTACTGTCAGCCGCGTACGGCATTCCGGATCAGCGGCTATACCAGAGGAGAAAAGACAACGGAAGAACTGTATCGCATCGCCGCCAATGTGATGTATGCACATTGCGCTGTATGCAATTACATTCATGCGCATACAGACGGAAAGATCGGCGGAATGCTGGCATACAGCGAAGTCTATCCCCATACCTGTCATCCAAAGGATATTCTGGCAGCTTCTGCCTGGGATGAATTCATCAATACCGACCTGCTTGATACCTTTGCATTTGGACGGCGCTCCCCTATGGTGGAGCACTTCATCCATACCCATGACATCGATACCGGACTCAGTGAAGAGGATATGCAGGTAATCCATGAGCATACCGAGGACTTCCTCAGTTTCTCCTACTATGCATCCAATACGATCTCGGCAGAGAAGATTCCTGATGGTGCACCGGTGAATGACTGGCTGAACCATGGTGCCCTCAACAACCCGTATATCAAAGCAACAGAATGGAACTGGCAGATCGATCCGGATGGGTTCCGGGATGTTCTCAATAAGATGTACCGGCGTTACCGCATGCCTGTCTTCCCAATTGAAAACGGCATCGGCGTGCAGGAAGAATGGGACGGCATTCATCCCATCGATGACGAATACCGGATCGAATACCACCGGGATCATATTGCGGCCATGAAAAAAGCCGTCGAAGAAGACGGCGTTGAGGTACTTGGCTATCTGGGATGGGGACTGATCGATATTCTCTCTTCCCAGGGAGATATGCGCAAGCGGTATGGCGTGGTCTATGTCAACCGTACCAATCACGATCTGCGTGATATGAAGCGCGTACCGAAGAAAAGCTATGCATGGCTGAAACAGGTCATCCACAGCAACGGTGAGATACTCTAAGGCGAAGCCGCTGCTTCGCCTTTTTCATCTTACCGTGTATGTGTAGGTGCGTATCTCGCAGTTGCCGATCCCGAAGGAAGCGAATTCCTCATTGGTCATATTGCGGAAATACGATTCCACAAAGCGTGTGATGCCGTTATGAGCCGCCAGAAGATACACGGTGTCTGTCTGTGATGTGATCTCGTCCAGCAGGCTGTATACGCGGTGTGCGGTCTCTAACATGGTCTCTCCGCTGCCATACGAATCAATGAAGCGTGTCTTGGCGATTCGGAATTCTTCGCCATTGCGCGGTGTTCCCTCATACCTGCCGAAATTCTGTTCCCGCAGCCGTTCTTCCTCAAACAGCGGGAATCCCGTCACTGCGCAGATCTCTTCGGCAGTGCGCTTCGCACGGCGAAGTGGCGAACATAATACTTTGTCGATATGCAGTCCTTCTTCACGGATCTTTTCACCCAGTGCATGTGCCTGGGCAATCCCATGCGCAGTCAATGGGATATCCGTGGCACCGCAGATCTTATTTGCAATGTTCCACTCACTTTCTCCATGACGCACAAAGTAGAATACTCCTGTTTTCATACAAGTCCTTTCATAAAGACGGGGATACCATACGGTATCCCCTGCTTTTCTTATTCCGCTGCCGGCAGTTTTGCCATGACTGTGTGGCAGCGCGGGCACAGGCCGTTCTCGTCTGCTTCCGTGCTGTAGTTCCAGCAGCGCGGGCACTTGACGCCTTCGGCTCTGTAGATGTCTGCTTTCAGTTCTTCAGCTTCTGCCAGTTCGACCTTCGATACGATCAGCCACTGTGCTGTCTGATCACCAAGATCCTTTTCAATGAGATCAGCCGTCTCTTTCGGTGCACGCAGTACAACACGTGCTTCCTGAGCGGTTCCGATCAGGGATGCCGTTCTCGCTTCTTCGAGTTCCTTTAATACGGCACTGCGGACTTCCATCAACTTTCTGCCGTTTTCACGGATGCTGTCGGCGTCTGCGTATTCCTTCACCTGCGGATATTCCGTGTAGTGTACGGATTCAGCTTCTTTGCTGTGGAAGTGTGTCCATACTTCTTCTGCTGTATAGCATAAGAACGGAGCCCACATCTTGACCAATGCATCCAGGCACTGCCAGTAGACACTCTGTACCTGTCTTCTGCGCAGTCCGTCCGGTGCATCGCAGTACAGGATATCCTTTGTGAAATCACAGTAGTAGGAACTGAGTTCATTGACCATGAAGTTCATTAATACCTTGTTGGCACTCAGATAATCATAGGCAAGAACGTCTTTTCTGTATTCTGCGACAACGTCATTCAGGCAGACCATGATGTACTTATCTGCTTTTTCCAGATTCTCATAGCTGACCATAGCTCTTTCCGGATCGAAGTCTGCCGGGTTGATATTGCCAAGCAGGAAGCGCAGTGTGTTGCGGATCTTTCTGTACTGGTCAGAGACCTGTTTGATATTGGTCGGACCAAGCTTCAGGTCCTGCTTGTAGTCAGCGTTCATTGCCCACAGGCGGAATACATCGGCACCGTTGGTGTTGATGATATCCATCGGATTGACAACGTTTCCGACAGACTTGGACATCTTTTCACCATTGGAGTCGCATACATAACCATGGGAGAGGACTTCACGGTACGGAGCACCGCCCTTGACCGCTGTGCCGACGATCATGGAAGAGTTGAACCAGCCTCTGTACTGGTCAGAACCTTCAAAGTACAGATCGCACGGATATTCTCCGCCGCGTGCTTCCAGTTCACTCCAGGAAGAACCGGAGTCGAACCAGACGTCCATGATATCGGATTCTTTTGTGAAGATGCCGTTCGGGGATTTCGGGTTGGTATAGCCTTCCGGCAGAAGGTCTTTTGCTTCACGCTCAAACCATACGTTGGAACCATACTCACCAAACAGATCTGCCACATGGTCGAAGACTTCCTTCTCCATGATCGGGGAGCCGTCTTCGCAATAGAAGATCGGGATCGGAACACCCCACAGACGCTGTCTGGAAATGCACCAGTCGCCTCTGTCCTTGATCATGTTGTACATGCGGATCTGACCCCATTCATTGTGCCATGTGACATGGTTCTGGATCTGATCCAGAACAGCCGCACGGACCTTCTCAATGGAGCAGAACCACTGCTTGGCAGCACGGAAGATAACCTTCTTCTTCAGTCTGTCATCATGCGGATAGGAGTGCGTGATGGTATTGACTGCCAGCAGGCATCCCTTTTCGTTCATCATGGTGATGATCTTCTTCGAGCATTCTTCGAATGTCAGGCCCTGGCATTCCGGACCTGCTTCTTCGTTCATGTAGCCGCGCTCATCAACTGTGCAGATCGGTGCAATGCCGTACTTTGCACATACATAATAGTCATCCAGACCATGTCCGCCGGCGGTATGTACGCATCCGGTACCGTCTTCGTCTGTGACATGGTCACCGACAATGACCGGGCATTCCTTCGGCAGAACGACATGGTGGTATGTAACGAATTCCAGCTCTCTGCCCTTGAATGTACGCAGCACACCCTGGTTTTCCAGTTTGAATGCGGACAGCAGCTTATCTGTCATGGATTCCAGGAAGATCAGTTTGCCCTTTTCTGTCTGTACTTCTGCATAGGTCAGATCCGGATTCAGGGATACTGCTTCGTTTGCCGGGATGGTCCACGGTGTCGTGGTCCAGATCACGAAGTAGTCATCGCTGTCGAGGATTCCCTTTCCGTCGGCAACCTGGAATGCCAGATAGATCGTTGTATCTTTGACATCACGGTAGACGATCTCAGAATCCGCAACAGCCGTCTCATTGTATGGAGACCAGTAGATCGGCTTGAGTCCCTGAAAGATCAGACCGTCCAGAGCCATCTTTTCAAAGGCACGGATCTGACGTGCTTCGAATTCCTTCTTCAGTGTGATATACGGATGCGCATAGTCAGCGATCTGTCCCAGACGCTTCTCGGTTGCCATCTGTGTGGCGATCTGTCCGTGTGCATATTCTTCGCACTTCTTGCGGAATTCCGCAGCCGACATGGATTTGCGGTCTACACCCAGTTTCTGGATGGCATTCTCGATCGGAAGACCATGGGTATCCCAGCCCGGGAAGAACGGTGTATAGTAGCCGCTCATGGCATGGGAACGTACAATGAAATCCTTGATGACGCGGTTCATCGCGGTACCGGCGTGCAGGTTGCCGTTTGCATACGGCGGACCGTCATGAAGAATGAATGCCTTCTGTCCCTTATGACGGGAAATGATCGCATTGTAATGGTCGTTCTTCTCCCATTTTTCCAGAATTCCTGGTTCTTTCTTTGCCAGATTGCCGCGCATTTCGAAGTCTGTCTTCGGCATCCGGAGTGTAGATTTGTAATCCATATCGTTTTTTCTCCTCTCACAAAATAAAACGCCCTTACTTCTAAGGACGTATTGAAACGCGGTACCACCTTAGTTCATCCTTCCGGATGCACTCTTATTCCCTTTAACGCAGGGAATACGTCTGCTCACAGGTGATATCTTACGATATGTGTCCTGTCTGTTTCCACCGCCCACAGACTCTCTTTGTTTCTCCATATCGCAGCATGTCCTGATCACTGCAGTTTGTTTCCGGCCTCTTCCAGCCATTTGAGATCCGGCATCTGGGGAAGACGGAACTTTTCCAGTTCCTTCATCAGTGCTTCCAGCTTGCCTTCCAGTTCTCCTTTGACGTCATCGGCACTACCATATAATTTTGACAGATCTACCAGTATGATCCGGGCACTGATCAGTGCCTCCCGTACGATCTCATCGGCATTCTGCTGCGCTGTCCGTATAATATCATTGGCTTCGCGGATCGATACCCTTGCGATCTCGGATGCGGCTTTTTCACGGGCATCCATCGAATCGGAGAGATCGCGGTATTTTTCCCGCAGTTCTTCCAGCCGTTTCGTGGTCTCTACCAACTGATCCTGATACAATACGATTTTCTTTTCCAGCTGGTCGATCCGGGATGCATAGCGTTCCATGGCATCGTCGACCGCAAATCGGTCATAACCGTTTTTCATGACCCGGAATGTCGGTCTCTGCGATGTCATAGTTCCCCCTTTCAGACAAACTGTTCAAAAGATGCGCATATGCGGCCGTTGCGCGTTGTCCGCACAATGCCGCGGTAAACGAATCGTCCGGTACCCCGGATCGAAATCGTAACGTTATTATGGCACACTTCATCGGGCTCTTCAAGCACCGTATGATTCACCTGGATCAGGCCCTGACGGATCTTTTCCTTGGCTTCTCTGCGCGAACAATGGCAGATCCCCGCCACGACTGCATCGAGCCGTTCACTGGCGATCACCGCTTCAAACGGACGCATGTTCACCGGCCTGGAGGGACGCTCTTCCGTCCTTTCCAGCGAGATGCTCAGCTGTCCGATCCGCAGCAGATTATCGATCAGAAACTGTGCCATCGGCTCTGCTGTATACAGATAGATCCGATCGTCTTCGATCCAGAAGTCTCCGAAACTGTGACGGTCGATCTGCAGATGCATTAATGCACCAAGGATATCCCGATGCCCGATTTTGCGGAAACGCTGGTCTGCTTTCGCCGTCAGACAGACGATCTCATCCGGCATATCCTCCGGGTCATACAGAAAGAAGACTTTCTTCTTCCCTGCTTCCGGATAACCGCCGTCATAGCGTATATACGAAGAAGCAGGAAATGACTTCTGCATCGCCGCCTGCTCTTCTTCATTTAAAAAATATGAGGCAGTTGCTTTGTGCCAGCGTTCGCATTTTTCCTGCAGATCCGCAAGGTGTGCCGCAAGCGCCTCATATTCCGTGGATTCAGTCTTCGTCACTTTCCAGCGAGATCGATCCGTCAATGCCGACATTGCGCGGTGCGCAGAGAATGACATTGTGTCCGATCTTCTGAATCTTGCCGTCCAGAGCGAATACAACACCCGTCAGGAAATCGATCGTTCTCTGGGAGTATTCTCTCTGCAGACGATGCAGATTGACGACGCAGGCACGTCTGTTCTTCAGATGTACTGCGATCTCTTCTGCTTCTTCGAAGCTTCTTGGTTCAAACAGAACCATCTGTGCATTGTTCGGGATGGTCTCCACATTTGTCTTTCTGGACTCATATGTGCTGACCGGCTTTACTTCGCTTTCCCGGTATGTGATCTCTTCTACTTCATTGCTTTCCTGTTCATCGTATCCGTCATCATTTTCCGGCGGAGCAATAAAATTTTTCAGTCTTTCAAAAGCCATGGTCCAACCTCCATAATCTAGTTTATTATAGCATTTCAGCGTATTTGTGACAATGTTCTCAAAGGCTCTCCAGAGCGGTTCTGTCCAGTCTCCTGCACAGTTCTACAGCCAGCTGCACCGCTGCCTCATAGTCCTCCAGACAGCACCAGCAGTTGGACGAATGGATATAGCGCACCGGGACACCGATCACGATGGCCGGGGTGCCGAAAGTTTCATACACAGCTGCACCATTCTGCCCGCCGCCCGAGCGTACCGATTCCTGTACGGGAATGCCGCATTCCGCCGCCACATCCAGAGCAAGCTTCTGGAAGCGCCAGTTGGTGATCATGGATACATCCATATGACGCAGCATCGGTCCCTTGCGCAGTGCGGCCTGGATCATGTACGGCTCTGAGAATGTATCATCGGCAGGACAGCCTTCAAAGCAGATCACTGCATCCGGCTTTAGTGCGGACGCATTAGCCCGGATCCCGCGCTCTCCGACTTCCTCCTGCACGGAGAAGCTTCCCAGCAGATTGCATGGCAGTTCTTCATCATACAGGCGCTTTAATGTCTCAATGGCACAGGCAGCACCGATCCGGTCATCAAATGCCTTTCCATAGAACAGTTTTCTTTTTTCGTCATAACGGCAGTGAACATCCGGTACAGCCGGTGAGCCAATGCCGATCTTGCGTTCATTGACCGTCTCTTCATACGACACACTGCCGCAGTCCATCACCATATCCGCCACTTCCGGCAGACGGGTGCGCTCGCTGCTGCTCATGAAGTGCGGCGGCTTGGCGGAAACGACCGCCGGCACCAGTGTACCGTCCTTGGCACGGATCAGAAAAGAACTGGATGGAAAAGAGGTCGCAGCCCATCCCCCCAGCGGCAGAAAACGCATCGTGCCATTGGGTTTGACGGCCTGTATGATCGCACCGACTTCATCCAGGTGGGCATCCAGCATCACGCGCGGCTTGTCACTGCCCGGTTCCTTCTCACAGCGTACATTGGTCATATGGTCTGTAAATGTGCTGTACTCTGTCAGCTCATTGCGGACGATCGCGGCTGCGTCGTCTTCAAACCCAGACGGTCCAAAAGCATCGGATAATGCGATGATCCGTTCGATCTCATTCATACAGTTCTCTCCTTTTTCTTCTCCATTATACGTATTTACAATTTTATGACATAGAGTAAAATAAATGCATGTTAGCGAAATTTCTGCAGTTTATATTCTCCCGGCAGTCATTGGAAGCATCTTCCGTCTGGGTGATATTCGGCATCATCTATGCCATGATCACACCGCCCTTCGGACAGGGTCTTGCACGCGGTATCTTCATCGGTGCATGCATTGTCTGCTTTATTGCACTTGTCCGCTGGATCGGTGCGTTCACGCAATATATGCTGGACAGACGCCGCGGCAAAAAGATGAAGGATGACAACTATCTGAAGAATATTACCAATAACTATCACAATGTACAGAATCCATGGATCCCAGCCGGCTTCCTGCTTCTGATGCTCTCCGGCATCCTGTTTCTGATCTTCCATTAACACGGTTCATCCGTGTTTTTTTATGCCCGGAAAATAAAAAGCGGCAGTGTGTCTGCCGCCTGGGGATTATGCGTCGATCGTGGAGATCTTCAGTGTGATCTCTTCCAGCACGTCGAGAAGCGCACGTACGGTATCGAGCGATGTGAAGATCGTCGTGTTGTTTTCCACGGCACACATGCGGATGCGTGCACCGTCATTGGCTTCATCTGCCGACTGGATCTTGCGGGTATTGATGACATATGCAATATGTCCGGCACGGATCGCATCCGGGATCGCATTTGGATCTTCGGAGATCTTTTTCAGGATATGGGTGCGGATGCCGTTCTTCTTCAGGTATTCTGCTGTGCCCTGTGTTGCTTCGATGTTGAAGCCCAGGTCATAGAAGCGACGGATCAGAGGCAGTGCTTCTTCCTTGTCGTCATCTGCGATCGTGGCAAAGACGGTTCCATAGTTGCGCATGCTGATGCCGGATGCCTGCAATGCCTTATACAGGGCACGGTTCAGGCGGTCATCATAGCCGATCGCTTCACCGGTGGATTTCATTTCCGGCGACAGATACGCATCCAGACCCTTGATCTTATTGAAGGAGAAGACCGGAACCTTGACATAGTAGCGCTTCTTCTCATCCGGATACAGATCAAACAGCCCCTGTTCCTTCAGGCTCTTGCCCAGGATGACTTCCGTTGCGATGTCCGCAAGCGGATAACCGGTTGCCTTGGACAGGAACGGTACTGTACGGGAAGAACGCGGATTGACTTCGATTACATAGACATTCTCATCCTTGTCAACGATGAACTGGATGTTGTAGATACCGATGATGCCGATGCCAAGGCCTAGTTTCTTTGTATACTGCAGGATGATTCCCTTTACTTTATTGGAGATGCTGAAGGCCGGATAGACGGAGATGGAGTCACCGGAGTGAATACCGGTACGCTCTACCAGTTCCATGATGCCCGGGATGAACACATCGCGTCCATCGCATACAGCATCGACTTCCACTTCTTTACCGCTGATGTACTTGTCGACAAGCACCGGCTTGTCTTCATCGATCTCAACAGCGTTCCTGAGATAGTGGCGCAGCTGTTCCTCGTTGCCGACGATTTGCATTGCCCGTCCGCCCAGGACAAAGCTTGGACGCACCAGGACCGGATAGCCGATCTCTTCTGCAGCTTTGATGCCGTCTTCTACCTTTGTGACAGCCTGTCCCTTCGGCTGCGGGATATCCAGTTCCATCAGGACTTTCTCAAAGCTGTCACGGTTCTCTGCCCGTTCGATTGCTTCGACATCCGTGCCGATGATCTTGACGCCGCGTTTCATGATCGGTTCTGCCAGGTTGATCGCCGTCTGTCCGCCCAGGGAAGCAATGACGCCCATCGGCTGTTCAAACAGAACGATATTCATGACATCTTCCGGTGTCAGCGGTTCGAAATACAGTTTATCTGCAGTTGTATAGTCCGTGGATACCGTCTCCGGGTTGGAGTTGATGATGATCTCTTCATACCCTTCCTTGGCAATCGTCTGTACGGCATGAACCGTCGAATAGTCGAACTCAATACCCTGACCGATGCGGATCGGACCGGCACCAAGAACGACGATCTTCTTTCTGTTGGACAGCTGGGACTGGTTTTCACCGGTGTAGGAAGAATAATGGTAAGCGATATACTTGCCGGAATGGAGCGTATCTACCATGCGGAATACCGGGAAGATATTGTTTTCTTTGCGCATTGCAAAGACATCCAGTTCGTTCCTGTTCCACAGTTTTGCGATATATGCGTCACAGAAGCCCATTTCCTTGGCTTCTTTCAGGACATCGAGGCTGTCCGGGTTAGCCGCAAGCTTCCGTTCCATGTCCACGATCTTCTTGATGGAGTTCAGGAAGAGATCGGTGATCATGGTAACCTTATGGATCTTTTCGATCGGTACATCACGGCGGATCAGCTCAGTGACCGCGAAGATGCTGTCATAGCGGAATTCCGATACATAGTCGAGAAGTTCTTCGGTCGTGAAAGAATCAAACTTTGCCAGATACAGGTGATTGACACCGGTCTCCAGGGAACGTACGGACTTCAGCATGCATTCTTCCAGATTGGAACCGATGCCCATGACTTCGCCGGTCGCCTTCATCTGTGTGCCAAGTGTGTTCGGCGTATTCGGGAACTTGTCGAACGGGAAGCGCGGGAACTTGGCAACGATGTAATCCAGATGCGGTTCCTTGTCTGCTGTTGTACCTGCCACTTCGATGTCTTCCAGCGCCATGCCCATGGCGATCTTTGCACTGACGCGTGCGATCGGATAACCGGATGCCTTGGAAGCTAATGCAGAAGAGCGGGAAACACGCGGATTGACTTCGATGAGGAAGTATTCACTGGTTTCGGGATGCAGTGCAAACTGGACGTTGCAGCCGCCTTCGATCTTCAGTTCACGGATGATCTTGATGGCACTGTCATTCAGCATTTTCAGATCATGATCATTCAGGGAGAGGATCGGCGCAACAACGATCGAGTCACCGGTATGTACGCCGACCGGGTCAACATTTTCCATACCGCAGATCGTGATCGTCTTATCGTTGGAGTCACGCATGACTTCAAATTCGATCTCTTTGTAGCCCCGCACGCTCTTCTCAACCAGAACCTGGTGGACAGGAGAGAGGCGGAACGCGTTGGTCCCGATTTCGACCAGCTCTTCTTCGTTGTTGGCAAAACCGCCGCCGGTCCCGCCCAAGGTGAAGGCCGGGCGCAGCACGACCGGATAGCCGATGCGTTCTGCTGCCGCTTTGGCTTCTTCAAGCTGATAGGTGATTTCGGAGGGAATGACCGGCTCACC
>JAFYHC010000036.1 GCA_017539385.1 Solobacterium sp.
ATTACATGATGCATTGCTTTCAGAAATGAAGGCTGCAGGAAGAACAAATATATCCTGTTGGGGTTTCTAACAGGACCAGCAGTATAGAATAAAGGATCCCGAAACCGATCCTGCTATAAGTGAGTACGATACATCGTGTATCGGAAAGCAGGCAAATATCCTGTTTCTGTAAAGACTATAGACATCAGAAGGGCACAAGGCATCAAGAGTGTTTGGGCGATGTTGAAAGCTTTATAAAGAGACAAAAGCCAAGAGATAAGCAGTGATGCTTATTCTCTCGGCTTGGAATCCCATCTCTTTTGAAGTGGGAGGTTTCAAGGCAGTAAGCGCACATGCACAGGTCATCTTCACCAAGGGAGGCATAATACTGTTTTGTCTTTTCTTTGTTCATACGTTCAGTATAGCATTTATTTAATTTGGTTATTTCTACTCAAATACGCAGCGTGTAGAATAAAAAAATCTGTGCTATTGTGTAAAAAAGAAAGCATGTTTAAGCGCGTGCGAAAGAATTAGGAGATTACAAATATGATACAGAATACCCCGATCCTGCAGCGCCGGGATATGATTCATTGCGCACTGTGCTATGACGCGCCATGTTCCGCATCCTGTCCGCATATGAATCCGGCAGAGCTGTTAAAAGATATATGGTTTGATGATGAACAGGGTGCCTGTGCAAGACTGCCGCAGGAGAATCCCTGCACCAATTGCGATGCGCCGTGTGAGCAGGCATGTGTCCGCAGCGGACAGGTGGATATCCGCAAGTTGGTGTGCCGCCTGTATAAGGAAGTGCTTCCGCAGTGCGAAACACCGCTTCCGGACAATGAAGACCGCCTGCGTACGGAACTGTGCGGCATCCCGCTGGAAAATCCGTTTTTGCTGTCGTCGTCCGTCGTTGCCAGCACGTATGATATGTGTGCCCGTGCATTTGAAGCAGGCTGGGCAGGGGCAGCGTTCAAGACGATCTGTTCCTTTGAGATCCATGAGGCTTCGCCGCGCTTTTCGGCTATTATCGGTGCAGACGGCAGTATGATCGGCTTCAAGAATGTGGAACAGCTGTCTGATCACAGCGTGCAGGAGAATATGGAAATCTTCCGGCGGCTGAAAGAAAACTATCCGAAAAAATTTATCCTGGCATCCATCATGGGCAAAGATGAAGAAGAATGGGGAACACTGGCACATCTTTGCGAAGAGAATGGTGCTGATGCAGTGGAATTGAATTTCTCCTGTCCCAATATGATGGATGAGGGATTGGGTTCGGACATCGGTCAGGTGCCGGAACTGGTGGAACGCTTTACCAGAGCCGCAAAAAAGGCCTGTAAGATCCCGGTGCTGGCAAAGCTGACCCCCAATGTTGAAAGCATGGCACCGGCCGCAGAAGCGGCTGTACGGGGCGGCGCAGACGGAATCGCTGCGATCAATACGATCAAAAGCATCATGGGCATCAACCTGCATACGTATGTCAGTGCACCGTCGGTCCGCGGCATGTCGGCAGTCGGCGGCTACAGCGGCAACGCCGTAAAACCAATTGCTTTGCGCTTTATCGGGGAACTGGGCCATGATCCATTGCTGTATGGGAAGCATATCAGCGGAATGGGCGGCGTAGAGACATGGCGGGATGCCCTGGAATTCATATTGCTGGGTGCTGACAGCATTCAGGTGACGACTGCTGTCATGCAGTATGGATACCGCATCATTGACGAACTGAAAGAAGGATTGAATCTGTATCTGACAGAAAAAGGCTTCCGCAATGTCGCAGAAGCAAAAGGACTTGTATTGGAGGCGGTATCGGAAAGCAGCGACGCACTGCCAAGAGATTCGATCCTGTATCCGACATTCCACCGGGAAAAGTGCATCGGATGCGGACGCTGTGTGATCTCCTGCATGGATGGCGGCCATCAGGCCATCTCCATGAACCAGAAGCGCCAGCCGGTCCTGGATGCGAAGAAATGCGTGGGATGCCATCTGTGTGTGCTGGTATGTCCATCTCGTGCGATCCGTGCCGGACGCAAACGCGTACATAAGAAGAAAGATTGAAAAACACCTTCCTGCATTTGATGCAGGGAGGTGTTTTCAGGGGGAGAAGGTATTTCAGTTATCGTGTATTATCTCTGACTTCTTCCGGAGAAGGGAAGCCGAAGTGGTCCGTCATGATACCCCAGCTGTCTTCATCATGCAGGACGACGGTAATAAAGTCTGCCAGAAAGCCGTCCTGCATCTTTTCCTGTGCATATCCCTGTTTGAGCAGGGACTCTGTGATATCGATCTTATGATCCCGCAGATACAGCCAATAGGAGCCGTTTTCATCCTTTTCGACTTCCGTCTGGGTGAGAAGAAGAGAGATGATCTCATCTTCGGTAAGATCACGCGCCGCATCGCCTTCATAGGCAAAACCGCCGACAGAACGCACGCTGCCATCACTGTATGTCACATGATACTGCCCATCCCCGGCCTCTTCGATCGTTACCTGATCCATACTGCCGTGCAGCCAGAGATCGATGGGACGGCGGATACCGCCGAAGTCTGCCGCATAGGCAGTAAAGCCAAGCCCAATGGCAAATAGCAGTGACATGCATACAGCAAGTGCTCTGCGCAATACCGGTGTTTTCATCATTCGTTTTGTTTCCTTTTCTTCAATATAGTTCATAACATTCATGTTTGCGGAAGGTGTGATCCGACTGGCTGCCTGTTTGTATTTTTCGCTATTCTTCATCATTCCAGTTCTCCTGCAGTTTTTCTTTCAATAATGTACGGCCGCGGTGCAATTGACTTTTCACTGTATTCTCCTGTATGCCCAGAATCCGGGCAATGTCTTTGATCGAACAGTCTTCGTAGTAATACAGGTGAATGACGGCACGGCAGCGCGATGGAAGGGAAAGCACTGCCTCCAGCAGTTCTTCGTATTCCGCCGGTTCTTCATCCGCAATCTCATAAAACTCTGACAATGGCTCAGAATTGCGGCGCCAGAACTGACGCAGTATGTTTTTTGCTTTGTTCATCGCTGTCCGTAACAGCCATGCCCGTATATGTTCTTCGCTGTCGAAATCCATATCACTGCTGTAATATGCCAGAAACGTTTCCTGACAGATGTCTTCCGCATCCTGTCTGTTTTTACAGAGAAAGAATGCGGCGCGAAAGACGCTGTCCTGATATCGTTCTGCGGCATCCTGTATTGCTATCCGCATCGCACAACCTCATTCATTGGAAGGACCTTCCACCATGTATACAATTCTGAATGGTGAAAGGTTCAAACGCAAAAGAAAAAATTTGCATTGATTTGTCTGTGCCGCATCGATATAGTGGGGAAAGAGGTGAACCATATGCGCGCAGACTATCATTTGCATTGTGAATTCAGTGATGACTCCAGAGAACGGATGGAAACACAGATCGAACGTGCCATTGCACTGGGACTGGATGAGATGTGTTTTACCGATCATGTGGACTATGGATTAAAGAAAGACTGGAGCGAAGGAAATATTGCCTGGAGAGGCAGTGACACTGCCAGCAGCGGCACTGCAGGAAAAGACCCGCTTGCCAATGTCAACTATCCGGAATATTTTTCCAAGATCGACCGTATGCGGGAAGTGTACAAAGGACAGATCACGATCCGCAAGGGACTGGAATTCGGGATCCAGACCATTACCGCGGACCGGTTTCAGAAGCTGTATGATACATGGGCGAAGGAGCTGGACTTTGTCCTGCTGTCGATGCACCAGGTGAATAATCTGGAATTCTGGACGCAGGATTTCCAGCGCGGAAAAACGCAGAAAGAATATAACGAGGAATACTACCGGGAGATCCTGCGCGTGCAGCAGATCTTTAAGGATTACTCCGTGCTTGCCCATCTGGATCTGATCGTCCGCTATGACAAATGCGGCGTCTATCCGTTTGAACAGGTAAAGGATCTCATTGCAGAGATCCTGAAACAGGCGATCCGGGATAATAAGGGCATTGAGCTCAATACATCCAGCTGGAAGTATAAACTGAGTGATACGCAGCCATCCCGCGACATCCTGCGCTTATACAAAGACCTGGGCGGAAAGATCCTCACGGTCGGCTCGGATGCACATACCGCAAACATGCTGGGAGATCATCTGGATGAGGGATACCGGATCCTGAAAGAAGAGATCGGATTCCGGGAGATCTGTACCTTTGACCATATGACACCGATCTTCCATACGCTCTAGAACAGTACAGGCAGTGTCCGCATTGGACACTGCCTGTTATTCATCTTTGATCAGTTTCTCGCAGTATTCTATAAACTGCAGCCGCTGTTCAGGGGAAGGAAAGTGATAGGTCTGGAAGTTGTCTTTGGCATTTTTCCAGTACAGGAATGCCCAGGGACCGGGATCTTTCGGATCAATCTCGCGGTTCATATGCACTGTGCCGGTCACGATGCGTGAATAAAACAAATCCCATTCCTCCTGGGTAAGCGTACGGGTGCCGGCAGAGATGACATCCTCTTCCGTGAGCGGCACCTGTCTTCCCTTGCGAAGATGCCACGTATAGGTATAGGTGCCGTTTTCTGCTCTGTATTCATAGTGGGTATAATAGGGCGGATAGGAATCGGATTTATCCGTCCATTCAAACGACAGTATGGCATCTTTGGGAATGTCGCGGCCGACGCGGTAATTCTGCAGCTTGCAGCCGGAGGCATTCATAAGGAAAAGCAGCAGGATGGTGATCAGGCGTTTCATGGCATACTCCTTTGTTTCTGCGTGGCAGATCATGCATTGTGATGAAAGAAGATTTCTATGCATTCAGTATAGCATATATACTACTGGAATCCGTTGAAATAACATGGCTATACTATGGATAACAACAAGTTGTACATATCATGAAAACAGCAGGAGGCAGTCATGTTTAAAAGTGTTCAGGAAGTCCTGCAGTATATGCAGGATCATTCGATTCAGATGGTCGATTTCAAAATGGTCGATATCAATGGCGCCTATCGCCATGTGACCATTCCGGCATCGCATTTCTCAGAACAGACCGTGCGGGAAGGCATCGGCTTTGACGCGTCCAATTACGGGTATGCCGTGGTGGAAAAAAGCGACATGGTCTTTCTGCCGGACATTGCAACAGCGGTGATCGATCCGTTCTGTGATGTACCGACATTGTCCATGACCGGCAATGTCATGACGATCCATAACGGCATCTATGAACCCCTGGGTCAGGATCCCCGCAATATTGTGCTTGCGGCAGAAAAATATATGCGGGACAGCGGTGTTGCGGACAAGGTGCTGGTTCTTCCGGAATTTGAATTCTATCTGTTTGATGAAGCGGGATGGCAGATGGATCACCACACGCAGTCGGTGCATGTCAATTACAGAAATGCCCACTGGAACAGCAATACGCAGGGAAGCGGCAATGTTGTGCCAGAGCAGAAAAACTATCATATTGCCAAGCCTTTTGATACGGCATATGACTGCCGCAGTCAGATGGTGCTGCGGATGGAAGAAATGGGCATACCGGTCAAATACCATCATCCGGAAGTCGGTGCAGGCGGACAGTTTGAGATCGAACCGCAGCTGGGTGAATTGTCCCGTATGGCCGATGCATCCATGATGATCAAATACATCATCCGCAACACTGCAAGGCAGTATGGAATGTGTGCAACGTTCATGCCGAAGCCGGTTGCTTATGAAGCAGGCAGCGGAATGCATGTGCATATTCTTCTGATGAAGGGGGATACACCGGTATTCTCTGATGATGAGGGCTATTCCCATCTCAGCCAGGAAGCACATTACTTCATGGGAGGATTACTGAAGCATATCCGTTCCTTATGCGCACTGACCAATCCGTCGGTGAATTCGTTCAAGCGTCTTGTGCCGGGCTTTGAAGCGCCGGTGACCATCGGTTACGCTACCAGCAACCGCAGTGCAGTCATCCGTATTCCGGCATATGCCAGAACACCGAAGATGCGCCGCTTCGAACTGCGCAATCCGGATGCGACCTGCAATCCGTATTTTGCCTTTGCGGCGATCCTGATGGCAGGACTGGACGGGATCCGGAATAAAATCGATCCGCATGCAAATGGCTGGGGACCGTTTGACTGCAACCTGTATACATTGCCCGAAGAAGAAAAAGCAAAACTGGAACATTTGCCGGAGCGTCTCGAAGATGCATTGGACGCATTGGAAGCGGACCATGCCTATCTGATGGAAGGGGATGTCTTCCCGGAAGAACTGCTTCGCAACTTCATCGCGCGCAAAAGAAAGGAATGCGCAGAACTTTCACGCATTCCCACTGTTCCTGAATTTGACCGGTATTTCAACTGCTGAGATTATTTCATCCAGTCTTTGCCGGCATTCCATGCCTGGCCGACTTTTTCACCGGTCGCATAGTAGCCGTTGCGGAACTGATCAAACATCAGTGCATGCAGCTTGGTGACATCGACCTTGCCTCTTTCGTCAAGTACTTCTTCATTGGCTTTGACATTGACGATTCTGCCGACGATGGCGGAGACATATTCATCCTTGAGGTGTTCCAGCAGTTCGCATTCCATGACGACCGGGAATTCTTCGATGATCGGCGCATTGACGCGGTCGCTTCTGATTGCGTGATAGCCGGTCTTTTCAAATTTGTCCGTCATGCGGTTTCCGGAAGCGATGCCGAAGAAGTCAGCGACATCCATGTGTGCTTCATCTGCCAATGCAACCGTGAATGCTTTGGATTCCATGATATTCAGCCATGTTTTCTTTCCTTCGCCGATAAAGAGAATGATCTTGTCTTCATCTGCGATCTGTCCCCATGCCACATTCATGACATTGACTTTTCCATTGGCGTCATAGGCAGCGACCATTAATACCGGCATTGGGTAGACGGCATCTACAATTCCCAGATCTTTTTTCATATTCGTATTCCTCCTGCATCTTGTTTTTGATCTGCTGTCATGGTAACGTGTACCTGAAAGAATAACAAGTACCTACATATATGTCAGGTACTTACATACAGGTAAGTAATATGACGAAGAATATTGAAACAGCAGACTTCAGAGAGACCGGCTACAGTTATACATTGTCTCTGATAGCTGGAAAGTACAAACCGATCATACTGTACTGTCTGATGGAGTATGAACCGGTGCGGTTTAATGAAATGCAGAGATATCTCAGGAATATAGCAGATAAAACACTCAGTCAGAATCTGAAGGAACTGGAACGGGACGGTCTGATCGTGCGTACGGTCTTTCCGCAGATCCCGCCGAAAGTGGAATATACACTGACAGAGAGGGGACATTCCCTGATGAAAGTGCTGGATCAGCTGTGTGACTGGGGAAATGATCATAGACCCCAGTAAAAAACACAGAAACAGGTATTGACTTAGAGTATGCTCTAAGTTGTAGCATTTCCCCAGAAGGAGACCAATCAGATGAAATATACACAGCTTGGAAACAGCGGAATAGAAGTATCCAGGATCTGTCTTGGATGCATGGGATTTGGAAATGCAGAAGCAGGCTTCCATAAGTGGACACTGCCGTATGAAGACACGAAGAAGATCATAGACCATGCCCTTGACCAGGGCATTACATTCTTTGATACGGCGATGGCGTATCAGGGAGGAACCAGTGAGGAATTTGTCGGCAGAGCATTGAAGGATGTGCGTGACAAAGCGGTCATTGCGACAAAGTATACGCCGCGCAATGGGGAAGCACTGCAAAAATATACCGGGGCAGAGTGGATCAGGAAATGCATTGATGATTCTCTGACACGGCTGGGTACAGATCATATTGATCTCTATATCATGCACAGCTGGGATTACAATACACCGGTGATCGAATCACTGCGTGCGCTGGATGAAGCAAAGCGTGCCGGCAAGATCCGTGCCCTGGGAATTTCCAACTGCTGGACATGGCAGCTGGCAAAAGCCAATGCACTGGCAGAGAAGGAAGGACTGACACCGTTTGTTTCGGTGCAGAGCCATTACAATCTGCTGGCACGGGAAGATGAGAGGGAACTGTGCAATCTGTGCCGGGAAGATAATATTGCTATGACGCCATACAGTGCGCTGGCTTCCGGAAGACTGTCGCGGAAACCGACGGAAACATCGAAGCGTCTGGAACTGGATGCCTATGCCCGCACCAAATACGATGCAACGGCAGAGCAGGATGCGGTGATCATTGAGCGTGTCAGTCAGCTGGCAGAAAAGCGCGGTGTCAGCATGACGGAGATCGCTCTGGCATGGCTGTTAAGCAAAGTGACTTCACCGGTCGTCGGTGCTACAAAAGTCTCGCATATTGACGGTGCGGTACGGGCTGTGGACCTTGTGCTTGATGAAGAAGAAATACGGTATCTGGAAGAACCGTATGTACCGCATGCCATCGTCGGTGTACTTGGCACATCGCCATGGAAGAAACAGGCACGATAGTCTGACAGGAAAGCCATATCCGAGTGATATGGCTTTTTTTGAGAGATGCGCAAAACGGCGGAAACAGAGATCCGGATGATTGGAAACAAAAGCAGACAGCCATATAAAGTTATGAAAAAAATGGCATAACCGGATTTGAAGCGGTATGCTAAGGGGTAAGAACAGATCATACACAGGAGAAGAGGAATGGAACCAGATCATCCGGTTGAAAATACAGCAAATACCGAAAAAGAGAACGATACAATTTTTATTTCGAAGCAGAAACTGCACATTCGCATGGTCGTGGGACTGCTTCTGGTCTTTCTGCTTTCCGCTGTTTCCGGCCTGCTGGTGAAGCGGTATACCGTTGCCGTGCAAAAGGCGCAGGTGGAGCAGAATGAAACAGAACAGGCGGATAACGCAGCCGCTGCGATCCGGGAAGTACTGGAAGAAGAAAACAGTGCACGGTCGGAATACTATACGCATCTGAAGCAGTCTGCAGATCTCTCGCAGGATCTCCTTCTGCCGTTTGTGAATGATGAGGACCGGTATGAAGGACCGCTGCATTTGCAGGATGGCATTGTGATCCGCATGGAAAACGGAACGGTGCAGTGGCCGTCCGGTTTCAGCAGTGATAAGATGCCGATTCCCGATGACTTTCCAAATGGGGAATCCGACTGGTTCGATACGGTGATCGAGACGTCCGAAGGCGCAAAAGAAGCAGTCATCGTATGGCGGCAGATCTGCACGGATACGTATTATCTGGAATGGACCTATGAGGAAGATGAAAAAGCATATATCGATGCAAATATACTGCGGGATGCCCATCTGAAAGCCATTGAAGATGTGTCATCCAGCTGGTTCATCGTGCTGGATGATACAAAGGATGGTTCCCCTGTATACAATATGATGGAATTCTCCAATGAGGTCATACAGGGTGCGAAGGCATCTGCGGCGCAGGGTCTGGGCAGTTATAACGACGGCTACAGAGACTATCATACGCTTATGGTGCCGTTAGGTGATACGCAGAAGACAGCGCTGTTCCTGTTCCCGCAGGATGAAGTATATGATGGGGCAGAGAGCGAAGCACTGATCATCAGTATGCTGATCTTCCTCATCCTGATGGTGACCTATGTATGGCTGATCGCAACAAAGCGGATGGTCTATTACCATATCCTGACCAAGCCGCAGGTCATCCGCTATAATCCCCGCACCATGCGGCGAAGAACTGCCGCAGCCGGTGCCTTCTGCATGATCCTGCTGTCGCTGGCTTCTGTATTTGTACAAAAAGCAGGCAGGATGTACCGCAATGTAAAAGACTCTGCCTGGAAGCTGGAACTCTATGAAGATGCACTGGTGCAGATGAAGGAAAATGAGAAGAATGCGGCAGTGGAAGAGCAGGAGTGGATCCTGTACTACGCCAAAAAGATGGCAGTGCTGTTAGAGGCGTATCCCGACCGTGTCGGCAATGCACTGTTATCCGCGCTGAGTGATGATATCGGTGCAGAATATATCATGCTGTTTGATGAAAACGGCAATGAGACACTGTGCAGTACGGATTTTACCCGCTTTACACTGGGGGAAAAGGAATCCGATCCGCTGTATACATTCCGGCGCATCAACAAGGGTCTTGAATATGTTGTAAAAGAACCCGGACCGGATATGATCCTTTCCAAAGAAACAAGTCTTGTCGGCTGGCGGATGCGTCTTCCGGAAGAGGCCGGGTATGGTGTGCTGCTGATCAGTATGGACCATGAAAACACCGATCCGGCGGATCCGGAAAAAGACAAGAGCCGGCTGATGAGCGCAGCGGTCATTTCCAGCAGTATGATGGCGTCTTTGAACAGTGATAAAACAATGGTTGAGACATGTGCGCTGCCGATGTATAACAATACATCTCTGGAAGCGTCCGGTCTTACGGAGAATCTGTTAAAAGAAAGTGATCTCTGCCAGTTCACGCTGTTTGATTTCCCATATACGGGAGCGAGCAGGGTGATCGACGGCAAGCTGTGCTTCTATGGCTATGGCGACTGGATCGGCAGAGAGAGCGCTGTATCGTTTGCAATACTTTGCACAGTGCTGGGACTTGGATCATTTGCGATCCTTGCGGCATGGCTGTTAGGCAATTATACCCAGGAGACCTTTGAGAAACTGGCAGTCGTTGGTGCTGAAGCGGTGCGCGGCTCGAATGTGGAGATCATTACGGCAGACGGAAGGATCAAGCGTACAAGAGATCCGTCCCGCCGCAATGAAATATCACTGGATGCGTGGAAGAATCTTCTGCCGGAGAATAAGACAAAGATCATTCTGCAGCTGATTCTGTTCTGCTATCTTGCGGCTGTGATCTATTCGGTATGGACGGCAAGAGGGCTGAGAAATACATTTGTGACCTATCTGATCGGCAATACATGGGAGAAGGGACTGAACCTGATCGCCATTGCGGCAAACCTGCTGATCATTGCTTCGGTTATGCTGGGATTATTGCTTCTGCGGATATTGATCCGGCTGGTATGTACATGGCTGGATACCAAGGGTGAGACGGTTGTGCGCCTGCTGTTCAATCTGCTGGAATACATTGCCCTGTTTACGACATTATTCTATTGCTTCTCCAATTTCGGCGTAGATACAAGTGCACTGCTGACAACGATGGGCCTGCTGTCATTAGCAGTGTCGATCGGTGCGAAGGATCTGGTGTCCGATATTATTGCCGGTATCACGATTGTCTTGGAAGGAGATTACCAGGTCGGTGATATCGTGGAGATCGACGGATACCGCGGACGCGTGCAGGAGATCGGTGTGCGTTCGACCAAGATCATGGGTCTTGGCGATAATATCAAGACCATCAATAACCGGGATGTACGCAATGTGATCAATACGACGCGCTTCAATTCCTGGTATGCATTAACGCTGAATATTGCTTCAACGTATGACATCGGCAAACTTGAAGAAATTCTGGAACGTGAACTGCCGAATATCCGGAGCCGGATGAAGAAAGTCATTTCCGGACCGGTTTACCGCGGCGTGGAATCGATTGGAAAAGATTCCTTTAAGATCACGATCCTGACAGAGTGCAAAGAAGAAAACCTGCGCTGGGTACAGCGGCAGGTCAACCGTGAGATCCGTATTCTGTTTGATCAGGAGGGAATCCCGATCATCTGACCAAATCGTTCAGGCATGAAGAAACGGCCATATCCGGATGGGATATGGCCGTATTTCAGTGATGGACAACATCTGCGGCTGCTTTGATGGCACCAATGACGGGGATTGCTTCGTCACTTTTCAGCCATGCAAGCGTCGTTGCAGGAACCAGTTTTGCCAGTGTGGTCCAGTCGTCTTTCTGCAGACACTGGCGGACGGTGCTGGCACTGATGACCATGCCGTCTGTTTCCTTACGGGGAAGGATCCTGCAGGCAATGCCGGCTTTGGGCAGTTCTTCTGCCATGATGGTGTTGTACAGGCTTGTCACGGCACTGTTGTGTTCTTCGCCGACCCAGCGTTCTTTGATGTCCAGTACTTCGGCGATCCTTGCAAAGACGGCAAGATCCAGCCGTGCCTGTCCTTCTGCCACGGACTGCTCGTCTTTCAGAAAGTAGCCGGGGAAAGTGGCTGCGGAAATGATATACGGTCCGCAGTCATGCAGGATGACATTGGGAAGATCCGCAAGACCTTCCTGCACGAGGCGCTTACGCACGGAGAAGGGGAAGAAACTCAGATCTTCGGAGACGATAAAGATATGCAGGGTATCACATGACGCTGCGGCTGTTTCCGCCAGATAGCGGTGACCAAGGGTGAATGGATTGGCATTCATGACGATGGCAGCGCTGCGTCCGTCGGTGCGGGTGCGCTCAAGACGGCGCAGATAGGATTCAAAGCCGCTGCGGCGGTTTTCCATGAAGACCAGTTTTCCCGGTACGGATGCGATCTCATGGAAGCCGAGATCCTGAAAGAATTTTGCCGTAGATGGCTTGGTATACAGGAACAGATGGAAATTTCCGCGGCCTGCCTGTACATCGATCAGATGGGTGATGACCTGATTCAGCAGGCCTTCTCCCTGATGAGAAGAACTGACCGCAAAACAGCGCAGTGTATTGCCGAAGCAGCTTCCTGTTGCGGCGATCTCTCCGTTTTCGTCGATCAATGCACCGATGTAGTCAAGATGTGCATCCCGGCGTATGCCTTCTGCTTCAAGCAGCCGGTCGACACCGGCAAGAAGCGTTTTGTGCTCCGGGCGAATTTCCGTCATATAGTAATCCATGTTTACGCCTCCTTCATAAAGTGCAGAAACCAGGACAAAGCAAGCAGATCAGCGCTTCCGCCGGGGGACAGGTGTTCCTGAATGTACCGTGCATTCATCTGATGCACTGCATTCAGATCAAAAGAAGAGAGCAATTGCGCTGCTTCTCTGGAAGCACTCTGCTGCTTTTCAAGACCGCCGCGGCGGATCATATTGGTATCGGCTGTATTGGCCAGAATGGACAAGAGGCATGCACAGCCTGCTTCATCATTGGTATGGCCTTCCAGCAGGAACTTTTCCAGTGTGGGCAGGCCATGATGCAGCACAGCAGGGAAGCCTGCTTCTGCCTCGGCACGGATCCCGCCAATGCCGTACTGCGCATAGATCTTCTGTCCGGCTGTATGGGCATCTTTCGGATCCAGAGAAGCCAGTTCACGGGCAGTAATGCCCTTTGTCATGGCAGCAGCTTCTTCCAGAATACGCGCCGGATCAGTGCGCACTTGCGGCTGCAGACGTCCGCATGCGGCACACAGGATACCCATGGAGAAGATCGCGCCTTTGTGCGTATTGATGCCGTCTGTCGCTTCGTACATATGTACTTCTGCTTCGATGCCGGGTTGACGCAATGCCTGCAGTGTATTTGCCGGATCATCCTGTGCAGTCTCCATGCCGATTCTGGCACATGTTTTGAAATAGTCCTGCAGGGAAGCGGCACTGGACATGAAGGTATAAATATCCATGTCAGGATGACTGCCGGAGTCCAGCCGGTCCACTAAGCCCGGTTTGGGCGTGATGCATACTTCGTACAGAAGCGAGCGGACGGCTGTTTCACCGATGCGCTTTGTATCTATTGCATTCAGTTCATCGATCAGCAGTGCTTTCGTGGCTGCCTGCAGCTGCTGCACGGAGTGGGTGCGGCTGCGGGCACATTCTTTGGCCGGCCGTCCGCAGATCAGACATGTGCGGGCCGTCTGCCGTTCCAGTTTTTCACCATTGCAGCCGATCACATCGAGATCAAAGAGACGTCCCAGCGGGGTGCGCTCTTCGATCTGTGTGGTCAGATTCTTGAGCGTCTCTGCTTTCAGATCGACACTGTATAATCCTTCGCATCCGGTGACGGCATCGGTTTCTTCCTGCAGAAGCACATGGCCGCCATATGCCCGTATGCGCGCCAGCAGTTCCCTGCGTCCATTCACAAATCCACGGTGAATCAGCGGGGTATTTTTGATCGGACCGGCAATGTTCATGGAAAAGGAAACCAGGGGATGGCCGCCTTTTTCAAGCATCTCCTGCTGCCGCCAGCTTCGCATCTCACGGGCTTCCAGCATATCGCTGAGCGCTGCTTCTTTTATTTCAGTATTCATTGTGATCTTTTCCTTTCAGTGCGGTCCGTACTGCATCGATGAAATCTTCTGCATAGCGGGGCAGTACTTCATCTTTGCGCGAACAGGCATAAAAATGACGATTGTTCGTATAATCCTTCAATGGCAGAAATACACCCGGAGCTGTCTTGTCATAGAATACATCCGTACAGAGCATGCATACATCGGATGCCAGGGTGACACGGCGGGCAACTTCCAGAGAGTCGGTTTCCAGCAGAATGTGCGGATGCAGGCCGTATTTGCGGAACAACTGGTCCTGGATGACGCGCAGGCTGTGTCCGGGCTTCAGAGAAATGAATGTCTCATGGGAGGCTTCTTCGATCGCTACCGGGGTGCCGCTTTCAAACCGGGATGCGATCGCTGCATCTTTTCCGGCAAGAATTCCAATCGTCTCCCGCTCGATCAGCGTGTACTTGAAGCGGGGACTGGTGGAATCAATGGCAGCCACCAGCAGATCGATCTCATTATACCGCAGCATCTCTTCC
This sequence comes from Solobacterium sp., assembly GCA_017539385.1. GTDB lineage: Bacteria > Bacillota_I > Bacilli_A > Erysipelotrichales > Erysipelotrichaceae > Bulleidia. The sequence continues at coordinate 14,445 of JAFYHC010000036.1, forward strand.
AGACGCGCACTGCCTGCCTCCGTGATTTCCAGTGTCACATTGGGATATTGCTTTGTAAAGCGGGGGAGCACAAGCGGCAGGGTAAGCATGGCACGCTGCACACTGATACCAAGCCGCAGTCTTCCGCCGCTTTCCTGGCGGATATCATGAAGCTGGTTTTCCAGATTCACTTCGGCGGCGAGAACGGCGCGTGCACATTCCACGTATTTTTCACCGGCATAGGTCAGTTTCATCGGAATTTCGGTTCGGTCGAACAATTGAATGTTATAATTAGTCTCGATATTACGAACCATCTGACTCAGAGAAGGCTGACTCACATTCAATTTTTTTGCGGCAGAGGTTATGCTTCCCTCCCGCACAATCATTAATATATATTCAGCTTGTCTGGTATTCATAGGTTTCACCCCGTATCTGTCATTATAAGACATCCTTATTATAACAAAAACCTTATAATGACATGATATAAATAGTATTTTTATCTTATAAATAGCAGTGCTATTCTAAGAGTGTAGAAGTACCATATTTTAAAGGAAAGGAGAATAAAAATATGGAAATCAAAAAGGCCGCAGTAGCCGGCACACTGGAATCCAGTGACTGCATGGTGACTGTCGAACCCGGAGACGGCACAGTTGAACTCGATCTTGAAAGCGCTGTCATCCGCCAGTATGGCAAGCAGATCCGCAAAGTGATCCATGAAACGCTTGAACGGCTGGATGTTACGGATGCCAAGGTCACTGTCGTCGACAAAGGCGCACTGGACTGCACGATCAAAGCACGTGTGGAATGTGCGGTGTACCGCAGCAATGACATTAAGAAAGGTCTGCCGTGGGGAGGTGTGATCCGATGAATCCGAATCTGAAGCGTCTCCGCCGGAGCATGATGTTCCTGAACTGTCAGAAGCCGGGTCTCATCAAGGACCCATATGTCTATGCACCGGACTCTATTCTGCTTGACCTGGAAGATGCTGTGGCAGAGCGCGAAAAAGACGCTGCCCGGTATTCTCTGTACCATGCGCTGCAGGAAATCGACTACCGCGGCGTAGAGCGTGTTGTACGAATCAACGGACTGGATTCGGATCTGTGGGAAGAGGATATCCGCTGTGCAGTAGCAGGCGGATGTGATGCGATCCGTATTCCGAAGACTGAGACAGCGGAGGATGTCCGCCGTGTCGAAGCAGCTGTGGAAGCAGCCGAAAAAGATTATGGCAGAGAACTGGGAAGCACATTGATCATGGCTGCTCTGGAATCTGCCAAGGGTGTCATGAATGCCTACAGCATCTGCACATCTTCCGAGCGCATGTTTGGTATTGCACTGTCCGGCGGCGATTACACCAAGGACCTGCAGACAACGATTTCCGGCACCGGTGTTGAACTGATGGGTGCCAGACAGAACATGATCATTGCGGCAAGAGCAGCCGGCGTACAGTGCTTCGATACTGTGTATACGAACCTGAACGACATGGAAGGCTTCCGCAGAGATGTTCAGACGATCAAGACCATGGGATTTGACGGAAAATCCATCATTAACCCGCGTCAGATTCCGATCGTTCATGAGATCTTTACACCGACGCAGAAAGAAATCGTCTTCGCTGAGAAAGTCGTTCATGAGATCGACACGAAGAAGGCACAGGGAATCGGCGTATTCACGGTTGACGGCAAGATGATCGATATCGCATTCTATGACGGCGCAAAACGTACACTGGCACTGGCAAAGGCATCCGGTGTCTACAAGGGGGACATCTGAACATGAAAAATGCAGTAGGACGTGAAATTCCGGAAGAGATCTTAAAGCTCACAGGCAAAGAACCATTCCAGGGCAATAATTACAAGCAGGGTGTTCCGTTCCGCCGTATGGGACCGATCATCCGTCCGAACATGGACAACCAGCACAGCAAGCTGGTCGGCTCGATCCGGGAAGCACTGGAAAAATGTCATGCACATAATGGCATGACTGTCAGCTTCCATCATCATTTCCGTGAAGGCGACCTGATCGTCAACATGGTCATGAAAGAGATCCATGACATGGGTCTGAAGAATATCACTGTTGCCGCAACATCACTCGGCAAGGCACATGATCCGCTGGTGCCGATGATCGAAGACGGTACGATCACACGCATTGAAGCTTCCGGTGTCCGCGGCAAGATCGGCGAAGCCATCTCCGCAGGCAAACTGAAGGGACTTGCCATCATGCGCAGCCATGGCGGACGTGTACGTTCGCTGGTGACCGGTGAAACCAAGGTAGATATTGCTTTTATCGGTGCTCCGACATCGGATGACTATGGCAACCTGCGCGGTATCGGCGGTAAGACAAACTGCGGCGTTCTGAGCTACTCCCACGTAGACGGCGACTGTGCGGAGTATGTCGTAGCCATTACGGACTGCCTGGTTCCGTTCCCGAACTTCCCGGCTCACATCTCCATGACAAAAGTAGACTATGTCTGCGTTGTGGATGCAATCGGTATTCCGGAAAAGATCGCAACCGGTGCTGCAAAGCCGACGACGGACCAGCGTAAGCTGATGATGGCAGAATACTGCACACAGGTCGTTGTCAACACACCGTACTTCAAGGACGGCTTCTCCTATCAGACAGGTGTCGGCGGTGCTTCCATCGCTTCGACCATCTCTCTGACAAAGATCATGCAGGAAAGAGGCATCAAGATGGGATTCGGTGTCGGCGGTCTGACCAAGCCGATGTGCGATCTGCTCGATATGGGCCTTGTACGTGTCCTGATGGATACCCAGGCATTTGACCTGGATGCTGTATCCAACGTGATCAACCCGGCACATCACCGCATTACAGCCGGTGCATATGCCAACCCATTCAACAAGGGTGCATTCGTCAACCGTCTGGACTATGTCATTCTGGCATCTCTGGAAGTTGACGTACACTTCAACTGCAACGTCGTCGTTGGCTCTGACGGTGTCATTACGGGTGCACAGGGAGGTCACCCGGATACGGCACAGGGAGCGAAGTGCACGATCGTTATCTGCCCGCTGCTGCAGGGCCGTATTCCGGCAATCTGCACCGATGTAACAACCGTTACAACACCGGGCGAAAGCGTTGATATCGTTGTCACAGACTATGGCGTAGCAGTTAATCCGAATCGGCCGGATCTTCTTGAAGCACTTAAGAAAGCCGATTGCGTACCGCTGAAGACGATTGAGGAACTGCGTGATATCGCATATTCGATCGTCGGAGAACCGGAGCCGGTCGAATTTGAAGACCGCATCGTCGGCATTATCGAAGCACGTGACGGAACGATCATGGATGTCGTCCGTCAGGTCAAGCCGATTCCGGAACACTAAGTCATCCATAGAAAGAGAAAGGGAAAAAATGAGTTCTACAGTAGTTGGTATTCTTGGACTTCTGACGATCGTTGCAATCGTCGTCACACTGTTCAAGAGCAAAACACAGCCGGCCATCGCATTTATCGTATGGCCGACGATCCTGGCGCTGATTCTGGTAATTGGCGGACGCTTCAGCTTTGATTCGCTGGCCGCAATGATCAAGGCAGGCTTCAACAGCACCGGTCCTACCGCTGCGCTGTTTGTCTTCTCCGTATTGTACTTCGGCATTATGACGGATGCCGGCATGTTCGATGTCATCATCGGAAAACTGATGACATTCGTTGGCGACAACGTTATCGGTGTTGCCATGGTTACGTGCATTATCGCGCTGGTCGGCCATCTGGACGGCGGCGGTGCATCGACATTCTGTATCGTTGTTCCGGCGATGCTGCCGGTATACAAGCGTATGCACATGCGTACAACAAGCCTGCTGCGTATTGCCGTTCTGGCAATGGGTGTTCTGAACCTGATGCCGTGGGCAGGTCCGACAATGCGTGCTGCTTCGGTTCTCGGCATGGAAGCCGGAAGCCTGTGGCAGACGATCCTGCCAATCCAGATCGCAGGTATCCTGCTGGCACTGGTTCATGCATATTTCACAGGCGTGCAGGAAAAAGCACGCGGTGCAGGTCTGCATGGAAAACTCGCTGCTGAAGAAGGCGAAGTCGAAGAAGAAGAACAGACTGTACAGGCTTCTGCAAGTGACAGCGAACTGGCACGTCCGAAACTGTTCCTGTTCAACATTCTGCTCACAGTCGGCGTCATCGCCATGCTGATCTGGGATGTCTTCCCGAGCTACTATCCGTTCATGATCGGTGTTGCCATTGCTCTGTTTGTCAACTATGGCTTCACTGCAAAGATGCACAAGAAGATCATCAACCTGCATGCCGGTCCGGCTCTGATGATGTGCTCCACTCTGATGGGTGCAGCAGTTCTGATGGGTATCCTGACATCTTCTCTGGGTGCAGATGGTGCTGTTATTTCCGCTAAGACAATGGAACTGCCGGCTGATGCCATTCCGTCTGTTGTCCGCTGCCTCGCTGGCCTGGTATCTTCGATCCTGCCGGCTGCACTTGGCAAACACCTGCCGCTGGTTATCGGTATTCTCTCTGTTCCGCTGGCACTTGCCTTTGATACAGACAGCTACTTCTATGGAATGCTGCCGGTCGTCATCGGTATTGGTCAGGCATTCGGTGTAGAAGCACTGCCGATCGCTGTCGCAATGGTCGTATGCCGCAACTGTGCGACATTCATCAGCCCGATGGTACCTGCAACACTGCTTGGTACAGGTCTTGCAGATGTCGATATCAAGGATCATATCAAAGCATCGTTCATGTATGTATGGGGCTTCTCCATCATCTGTATGATCGTTGCTGTGATCTTTGGAATCATGCCTCTGTAATTCAGACAGTCTGTGTTCTGAAGTAAATAAAGGCTGAAGCCGTCATGTAGTGAATACATGAGAGGCTTCAGCCTTTTTC
>JAFYHC010000037.1 GCA_017539385.1 Solobacterium sp.
GGAAAGCAGCCGAAGTTACGACGAGATCATGGCATTTCTGAAATCAGAGCAATAAGAAAAAGGACAGCTGAGCACTTGTATTGACCGGTGAAAAGCTGTCCTTGTGTGTTTTTAGTGGGTAAAGTTCAGGAAGTTAAGAGTCTCTTTGAATCCAGGACCATTTTTGAGGTTGACCAATGCATAGATTGCTGACCAGAAGATAAAAGCAGTAATAATTCGTAAAATGTGTTTTGTGTAAATCTTTTTTATCGGGATATCTCTATTTAGAAAGATTGCACCGCTGATCATGGTAAAGATTGGTACGCCCCATCGTACAAGCCCGTCATATATTGTGAATACGCACCATTCAAAACTGTGTATATCTGTAGAATGCCAGTTTTGAGCCGATACGTGCAAAAGAATAACTGCTATCGTTGCAGCAACTCTTAGTACATCAAAAGAAAAAATACGTGTACTCTTATGCTAATTTGAAGCGTTTGAGGAATCAAGTGTATTAATCATAAAATGTCTCTCCCTCTTTAAGACACATTAGTCTGTTTCATATAGTTTATCCCAGTTTATTGATCTGGTGAAACAGAACTGCTTTCCAGATGAACGGGATGAGGCGAACGATCTGATGTTGTACCGATTACTTACCCGAATGTAATACCGCTTACATGTTTTCTTCAGATAAACTTTATAGTATTTCTTAGGAAACGTGATAATATAGCGTCTATGGAAAACGCAAGACCGGAGACAACAGGTGTAAATACGAAGAGATTCCGTATATATGCAATAGCAGCGATACTGTATATGTTTCCATGCACGGAGATATGCGGGTTCATACCGGCATTGATACTGGCGGTGGGGACAGTGGTATTTGCGATGGTATCGTGGAAGAATGCACGGATGCATAAGATAGCGGGCTTTGTATCTGCACTTTTCTTATTTGCAGGGACAGCGGTGTTATTTGCGTGGCTGAGTCAGTATGTACTGATGCTGGATCTATTCTCCCTGGGAAAGCGTAAGACAGCACTGGCAATGGCAATTGTATTTGCCATATGCATACTGTTCTGGATCATTACCAATCATTCCACAAGAAGTGCGCAGTTGACTGCCATTGCCATTACTGTGATAGGCATATCCAACTACTATGTCTATACATTCCGGGGTAGTGAAATGGCACCGAATGACTTCATGTCGGTGAATACGGCATTGACGGTGGCGTATGACTATGATTATACACTGACGAAAGAAATCGTCATGGCAGCGGGGATACTGATGGTATTCCTGGCATTTACATCGGCACTCCCGGTGTTCAAATTCAAAAAGAAAATATGGGGCAGGGTAATGCCGTTGGTGATGCTGGTGTGTTCCATAGTATTTGCATATACGCAGTCCACGGGATTAAGCGCGGAATACTTTGAACAGGATGGATCACAGATCAATGGGTACCTGGTTAACTTCATGTTACAGGTGAAGGGAATATTCGTAGAACCGCCAAGGCACTATTCCAGAAGAAGAGTGACAGAGATCGCAGATGACCTGTATACAAAGAAAGAGCTGACTGATACATCCGAGTATCCCGATGTGATCGTGATCATGGATGAATCGTTTGCGGATATGGATGCACTGGGTGATGGATTGATCACCAGTCAGCCGGTGATTCCGTATATCAAATCACTGGAAGAAAATACGACAAAGGGATATGCACTGTCCTCGGTATACGGAGGAGGAACTCCGAATTCGGAATACGAAGTACTGACCGGGAATACCATGATGTTCTTACCGAAGGGAGTCATGGCATACCAGCAGTACATAAAGCAGCCCACATACTCCATGGTCAAGGAATTCAAAGATATGGGATATAAGACGATTGCGATGCATCCGTTTAGTTCAAAGGGATGGATGCGTACCAGGGTGTATCCGTATCTTGGATTTGATGAGATGTACTTTGAAGATGACTTCCCGCAGGAAGATCTGATCCGTTTCTTTGTCAGTGATCAGGAAATGTTTGAAACCGTATTAGATACATATAAAGAAAATGCAGAGACAGAAGACCATGTATTCCTGTTTGGCGTGACCATGCAGAATCATGGGGGATATGAATTCAAGGCAGAAGAAAATCCGGATCTGGAACAGAGATACCGCAAGAGCATACGTGTATATGGCAATGCCAATGGGATTTATGATGATGCAGAACAGTATCTGTCACTGATCCATGAAACAGACAAAGCAGTAGAATACCTGCTGAATGAATTAAAAAAAGTCGACCGCAAAGTCGTTGTCCTGTTCTATGGGGATCATTATCCCGGACTAGGGGAAGATTTCTATGACATGGTACATGGGAAAGACTTTGAAACACTGGATGAATACCAGAAAAAGTATACGGTGCCGTTCTTCATCTGGACCAATTACGACAGTGAAGAAAAAGAAGTAGAACTGACCAGTTTCAACTATCTTTCCAATTACCTCTATGAGACAGCAGGGATCACCTATCCTACATACAACAAATTCCTGCAGTATGTGGAAGAACGCATACCGGCAATGAATGCAAATGGCTACTGGTCGATGGATCAGGGGAAATTTGTCAAATATAAAGAAGCAGAAGGAGAAGAGAAAGAATTATTAGAGACATACTATATGCTGGAATATAATTCTCTGATCGATCATCTGCACACCAATCAGAAATTGTTTCCATCACCCTGATTACACCCGGACATGGTATTTACCATGACCGGGTGCTATACTGTAGGTACCTGCAAACGGATCCATACGTGCACCGCAAGGTGCCCGGACATACTTTTAATTCTATGGGAGAAATGGCGTATGGAGCTGCGTCCGGAGATTGTTTTGCAGGAAGAAGAAAGTGAACCCGGTACCGGTGATCCGGTACCGGGTTTTAAAAAGAAAGGAGCCTGGTCATGGAATTTGAAAAGAGAATGCTGCTGGAGATGCGTATGCTGGTCATGGCATATGAAGAAAAACAGTCATTGAGTGATGAAGCGATGGTGGAAGCTGTAACGATGAATGAGAAGCTTTCGCATGAAGCAGGCTATATCTTTGCACCGAAAGATCTTGTGACGATTGCCAAAGCAGGAATCGCTGAGGCGGTATACCGCAAGGTCATGGCATATCTGCCGCAGGTCAAAGGGAAGCCGATGTATCCGGATTTTCCTGCCCAGGTGATGGATATATCGGAAGCGGAATTCCGCTTCCACCAGTATGTGCATTATTTCAGCACATATGGCATGGAGTATTTCTTTGATGTGGAAGTGCACCATGGATGGCTGCCTGCGGAAGATGCAACAGCCGGTATCACGGAAACGGCGAAAACGAAGGAAGACGTGACAATGCTCAATGCCAAAGTCATTGAGCTTGTACCTGCCTCAGAAGCGCATTACAGGGCATATGCGGGCATTCTCTCACGGCGTGAGAGAATGAGCCAGCCCCAGGAAGAACTGCTCAAAGAGGCAGTAATAAACGTCTCATTGGAAGAAATGCAGAAGACACCGGTGAAATTCAAAGAGAACATGGAAGTGCTCTTTGCTATCGTGATGGATACATACACTGGACTGGAGCGTCTTGAGCGTCTTGCTTCATTATGCCAGCACACCGGTGATGTGCTGCGCGGTTTTGACCGCGTCCTGCATGTGCACAAATTCGATGTCCCAACAAGCATCAAGCGTGCCGTCGTACAATTGCTCGAACGATATCCGATCGCGGATTTCCAGGGGAATATCATGCTGTCAAGAACACGCAGAGAAGATACACTGACACTCTTGCAGATGATGGACTACAATACATATTCCCGTTCTCCAAAACACAAAGAAGCTGTACAGGCATTGCGTGATAAGAAATTGCGTACATGGGAAAGCCGCTTCGTAGAACTATTGCACAATGATCCTTCTGCTGCGCTGGAATTCGTTGGACAGCGTCCTGGCGTACTGCTGCGCAAAGTCAATCAGCTGATCCAGGCAGGCATCTGCTCCGGTGATATTGTCCATGCGCTTTGTGAGAAAGCGGATCAGCTTTCGACACAGACTCTGGTACGCTTATGCGAATGCTTCTCCGATGCAGATATGCTGGCAGAGCGGTGGAAAGACAAAGATATCGAGTTGCTCGAAGATGTCTTCTGTACAGTACTGCTCGCAAAACTGACAAAGATGCATACACCATTACAGGGCAAGAAAGTCTATATCGATGAAGAACAGTACGACTTTGCCAATTCCTATATCGAGACCAATGAAAAATCACAGGAAGGCGGCTATATCCGCTCCGGTATGGCATTCCATATTCCGGATGACGCTGCTGTCGTACGCTTTTTCACCTATTGGAACGATCCAAGACGAATCGATATTGACCTGCACGCCTTTATGGTCAATGCCAAAAAGGAAATCGAACATATCGGCTGGAATGCAGATTTCCGCAATGATTGTGCTGTTCATTCCGGCGATATCACACACAGCAACGCGGCTGAGTATATTGACATAGATATGCAAAAGGCGAAAGAAGCAGGCATATCTCACATTGGCGCGCACATTCATTCCTATACGCAGGCTACATTTGATCAGATTCAGGAAGTCCTGGTCGGTATGATGGCAGTATCCAAACTAGGTCTGGAAACCGATGTGAAACTGTATGCCCCTAAAAACTGCTTCTTCTACCACGAACTGAATACGAATACCTATCATTTGCTCTATGGACGCATTGATATCCAGAGAAACATCCTCACATTCATGGGGAAAGATGAAGTCTTCGTTCCCAATGCCATGCCGATTCCACGTTTCTCATTAACCGATTATCTGCACCTTCTATTGGAAGCACAGAATGCTTCATTGGTATCCAGCACAGAAGAAGCAGATATCATTCTCAAGCAGGGCAAACCGGTCAATGACAAAGACATCAGTCTGGCTGATGCCAATTACTTCATGGATGCTCAAGCATAAAGAACTGGCGGATTTCATTCCGCCAGCTCTTTTTGCGACAAGGGCAGACATCGTAAGCATGGTATTTTGTGGTACACTGTTGGGTATATGAGTGAGGAAAAGAAGCCGAAAAAGAAGATACGGTTCTCCATGGTACTGATGATCTTTGTACTATTGTGCTATATGATCGCAGGCACCGGGGCTTTTCTGTTTGTTAGAAAGCAGATGGAAGGGGCACCGGATTTGGATGTACGTGACTTCATCGGTCAGGAAACAACGAATATCTATGACTGCAACGGAACACTCTTACAGGAAATCGGTGCATATATGCGGGATAATGTCCCATATGATGAACTGCCGGAGTGTGTCATTGATGCATTTCTGGCTATAGAGGATTCCCGTTACTTTGTCCATACCGGCTTTGATATTCCGCGTTTGCTGCGGTCTGCGTATGACTATGTACGCACCGGAGATGCGGAAAGCGGCGCATCGACCTTTACGATGCAGCTGGTAAAAAATACATACTTCTCGATTGAAAACGGGGAACAGAGTACCGAACGTGTACGTTCCATTACCTATAAGATCCAGCAGATCATCTTATCCGCAAAGCTGGAACGGTATCTCAACAAAGAAGAAATATTACAACTGTATTTGAATAAGGTGAACTTTGGCAAGAATATCCGCGGGATCCAGAAAGCATCGGAGTATTACTTTGGCAAAGATGTACGGGAACTGTGTACCAGTGAAGCAGCACTGTTAGCAGGAATTGTAAATCTTCCGAACTTATATAATCCGTATGCATATCTTGACTATGCGACACAGCGCCGTGACACGGTACTGCGCATGATGGCATACCATGGCTATATCACGGAAGAAGAAAAACAATTGGCAGAAAAGAACCGTGTAGAAGATCTTCTGGTTGGTGAAGATTATATGCCGCAGAACGATTATGATTACCAGTCCTATATTGATGTCGTCATCGAAGAAGCACTGGAAATGACTGGAAAAGACCCCATCTTAACGGGTATGAATATCTACACTGCCATGAACCCGGAGATGCAGAACAATGTGGAATTACTGCAGAATGGCTATGGTGGGGTGACATTCCCGGATCCAACGATGCAGACAGCTATTGTATGCATGGATAACCGCAATGGAGAACTTGCTGCGATCGGCGGCGGTGGGAACTATTCCGGTTCCCGTATGTGGAACCGTGCATCCCAGATGTATAAGCAGCCGGGTTCCTCAGTGAAACCGGTACTGTCGTATGCACTTGGCTTTGAGGTTCTTGGATACAGCGATGAAGAGATACTGATTGATAAGCCCCTGACACTTCCATCCCAGAAGCGTATTCTGGTTAACGCATCAGGCCATTACCAGGGAGATGTATCGATCAAGGAAGCCGTAGCACGTTCATTAAATATTCCAGCTATTTCTGTATTAGAGGATGTAACGGCAAAAATTGGTGCCGAAGGTGTCACGGATTATATGAAATCACTGGGATTCAAAGGTGTATCCCCGGATAACTATGACCTGTTATGGGCAATCGGCGGTAACGAGTTTACTGTCACACCAATTCAGTTGGCGGGTGCCCATGGCGCCATGATCAATCTGGGTGTCTATCATAAGCCGCATACCATCCGTCGTATTACCACCAGTGATTCTCGTGTCTATGAACCGGATACAGAAGGTGTACGTGTACTGTCTTCGGGAAGTGCATGGCTGGTTGATCAACTGATGCAGTACAATGTTGAATCCGGTATTTTCAACTATATGCAGGATCTTGCCAGAGATTATCCGGTCTATGCAAAGACCGGTACAACCGACTGGGGTGATGATGGATTGATTTATGGTATCCCTCAGGGCGCTGCCAAAGATAAATGGATGGTTGCTTCGACCTCCCGCTTCACCAATGTTGTATGGGTAGGCTGGGATCAGGCAGTTGCGGGCGGAAATAACTATTTCTCTGCTGAATACTCCCGTCTCAACATACCGGGAAGACTGCAGGAAGCACTTCTCTATGTGGAAGAAAACCAGGGAGATGCATCAGAGCGGGCAGGCGTACCTATGCCGGAAGATGTACAGACTATTGACTACGTTGCAGGCACATGGCCTCATGTAGCCTATGATGCCAATACAATGTATGACGTATATGATATGAGTGCATATGCCAGCTCGACCGGCCTGTCCAACAGCCCGTTGATCACAAGTGCGGACGTCGAAGCCAATGCCTTCAAAGGCATTCTGGCATGCCGCAAGGATAACACCGTATCCATTCAGTGGAATGTGATTCCCGATCCCTGCAGCGGATCCCGGAATATCTCCCTGATCGATAACGATAACTATGTGACCGCCTATGGCGCATGCATGTACAGCCTCAACTGGCTCTACAGTGCTGGCGATATTTCCTATACTGCCAAAGTCTATATCAATGATAAAGAGATTCAGTCTATAACCAGTGATGTCTCCCGTACAGCCATTGACATTGAGGCAGATGAAGGAGATGTCATCAAAGTCTGCGGATCAATTACACGCAATGGCGTCACATCAGCGGAATCCTGCCGTGTCGCATGGACACAGACCTATTAACACGAAAGAAGGAAAACGGATATGAGAAAACATCCGTGGATCACCAGTATCCTGTGCATCCTGCTTGCATTTGCGGCATGGGTGGGATATGAACTGTATCGTTCATATCACTGGCCAGTCGTCAATACATTCACCATGGAAAGCGACAAACTGCACAGGGACTACAAAATCGTTATACTTGCAGATATGCACGGTCAGATGTTTGAAGGACTGGAAGAGCAGGTTGCTGAAGTGGATCCGAACTTTATCGTACTGGTTGGTGACATGGTTGATGCAGACAAAGAGAATACAGAAGAAGTACTTGCCGTTGTACAGAAACTGATGCAGATCAGCGATGTATATTATGCCTATGGCAATCATGAAGTGATTCGGGCTCGGAAAGAAACCGATTTATATGAAAAACTGGAAAAAACCGGGGTGTTTATTCTGGATGGGATACAGTATGATATCGGGGATGATATCCGCTTAGGCGGTCTCTACGATTATCCCTTTGGCTGGAACAAGGGCGGCTACAATACTGCTGACAGTGCTCCGGAAAAGGTACAGACGTATCTGCAGAACTTTGTGGATACTACACGCTTTACACTGTTTGCGGCACACAGGCCGGACAGTTTCTACTATTCCGACGCATCGGAAGTCTATCCGATCGATCTGGTCGTCAGCGGGCATATCCATGGCGGACAGGTTGTATTGCCGTTTAAGGGGGGACTGTATGGAGGAGACCAGGGATGGTTTCCGAAATACTGTCATGGTATGTATACAAAGAACAAGATCCACATGCTTGTGACAAGCGGACTTGGCACCGGGGATGAAAAACTTCCTCGTTTCAACAATCCGCCGGAGATCTGTGTTCTGGAATTGAAAGGAAAGCAGTATGGATCCGAAAACACTGGAAACAATCAATAAGATCAAAGAGGGAGACCGGCAGCTGGCAAAGGATTTCTTCAATCCGTTGATCCGGGATCTGATCCCGTACACAGAACTGTTTCTGAGCAATGAAGACGACGTCATGGAATGCGTGCGTCAAGCGGTTAACGATGCACATCAGAATATCGATTCGGCAGAGACGGCCGATACTGTCACAGACTGGATACAGTCCTATGTTCGTCAGGAGATCGTAAAGAAGATATCGCCTATTGCAGTACGGCGTGGTTCAGGTCATGGTGTAAATCTTCAGAAAACCTGTCCGGAAGATCTGGAAGAATGCCGGAAAGAACTGCTTGCACAGCTGGAACCACTGGATCCATGTGAAAGAGCAGCGGTCGTATTAAACCAATATGAACACTGCTCTGTCCAGGAAACAGCCGATATCATGCATACCGATACAGAAATCGTAGATACGCTGCTGCGTCATGGCAGATCACGTTTAGACAGCCTCTACCTGTTTGAACTCATACAGAAACTTAATCCCCGAGTCAGTACATGGGATACACTGGAGATCGATCAGTATCTTCCAAAGAAGCAGGAAAAGACAGATACCTATGAGTTCACAACAAGTATCAAATCCATTGAGGATACCTTCCTGCAGGAGACTTCTGCAATGAAACCGATTCGAAGCCGTCCGCAGAGAGTCTACGAAGATGATGAAGATACCGGCAATCCCATTGTGAACCGTATTCTGATCATTGCTGTGATTGCGGCGTTGATCGCTCTTATATTGTTTATCCTGAAAGTATTACGTTAGGAAGAACGCTGGCAATTGCCGGCGTTTTGCTTTTTAGGAAATGACAATAGTATGATGAATATAATTGACATCGAGCATTAATCTTAACTTCCAGAGCCTTGCCCACTAAACCGAATGAGAATGTTTGAAAATGGCCGAGAAATCGGCCATTTTTGTTGTTTTGAGTGGCCATGAATGCTATAATATTTAGTGGGTATACTAACTAAATAGGAGGCCGCTA
>JAFYHC010000038.1 GCA_017539385.1 Solobacterium sp.
GAAAGCGACATCGCCGGTGTCTATGCCGTATCTACGGACGGCGGCCGCCAGGTGTTTATCACCGGTCACTCCGAATATGATCCGGACACACTGGAAAAGGAATACCTGCGCGATAAGGAAGCCGGTCTGCCGATCCATGTGCCAGTCAACTATTATCCCGATGACGATGATACGAAGGACCCGGTATGCACATGGCGTTCCAGTGCGAATCTGATGTATTCCAACTGGCTCAATTACTTCGTATACCAGGAGACGCCATACAATGTAGCGCACGTCTCCATGCACTCCATTGCTCCGGATATCCATCCAGTTATCCCGGAAGAATAACTGCGGTATGTCAAAGCGACATACCGCTTTTCTTCTGCACACAGAAAAAGCATCCGGAGAGTTTCCGGATGCTTCAGAAATCTTACTTCTTGCCAAAGCGGATCTTGATCTCACGCTTGAGAGCGTAAGGAATGATGGCCTTGAGCTTGCCCTCTTCACCAACATACATCTTGGTGTTCTGCGGCATATCGCGCTCGAGGCGGATCGCATCGAATTCGCAGCGTGTCGTGCACAGACCGCAGCCGATGCATCTATTGACATCAACGGTTGTCGCACCGCACTTGAGGCAGCGGTTTGCTTCTGCACGGACCTGTTCTTCCGTTAATGCAAGACGCAGGTCATCGTATGTCTTCGCTGCTTCGCCCGGCTTCATGCCCGGTGCCTGACGCTGTGCTGTGTCATAGCTGTCAACGCGGATATCATCGCGGTCAAGCTCAATGAACTGACGCAGGTCACGGCCGATGGTGAGCGACTGACCCGGATGGACATACCGGTGAATGGAGACCATGCCTTCACGTCCGTCTGCGATCGCATCGATGGCAAACTTTGCACCATAGCGGACATCACCGCCGACGAAGATATCTTCTTCTGCTGTCTGCAGTGTGACCGGATCGGCTTCCAGTGTGCCGTTTCTGCGGATGACTGCCTTGGTATCCTTGAGCAGATCGCCCCAGACAGCAGCCTGACCGATGGAGAGCAGGACATTGTCGCATTCGACTGTCTTTGTTTCGTTTTCGTCATAGACCGGTGCGAAGCGGCCGTTCTTGTCAAATACCTGTACGCACTGTTTGAGGACAATGCCGCAAACCTTGCCGTTTTCAACGAGGACTTCTTTCGGACCCCAGCAGTTCTTGATGACAACGCCTTCTTCACGTGCTTCAGCGATCTCATCCTTCGCAGCCGGCATTTCATCCGGTCCTTCCAGACAGTACATTTCTACTGCATCGCTGCCGGCACGCAGAGCCGTTCTTGCAACATCGATTGCAACGTTGCCGCCGCCGATGACGACAGTCTTCCCAGACAGCAATTTGCTGTGATCACGGTTGGCACGGCGCAGGAAGTCGACACCGCTTTCTGCATAGTCTTCGTTCGGGATGCCGGCCTTTCTTCCTGCCTGCATACCGATGGCGATATAGAATGCCTTATAGCCTTCTTCACGCAGCGAAGCGATCGTAACGTCTTTGCCGACTTCGACGCCGCAGCGGAATTCTACGCCCATCTGACGGATGACATCGATTTCTGCATCAATGACATCTTTTTCCAGACGGAAGTTCGGAATGCCGTATTTGAGCATACCGCCGGGTTGTTCTTCTTTTTCAAAGACAGTGACCGGGTAGCCGTTCTGACGCAGATAATATGCTGCAGAGAGTCCGGACGGACCGGAACCGATGACAGCAATCTTGTATTCATCGCCCCACTGATCGCCGAAATCATTAGCGCATTCCGGGATATAGCGGTTTTCTGCCTTGAGTTCCTGCGCAGCGATGAACTTCTTGATTTCATCAATTGCGACCGGAGCATCAATTGTGCCTCTGGTGCAGCGGTCTTCACAGCGTCTGTTGCACACTGCACCGCAAACCGCCGGCAGCGGGTTATCCTGCTTGATCAGCTTTAATGCATCCAGGTATCTTCCCTCTGCTGCCATGCGGATATATCCCTGTACAGCAAGGTGGGCAGGACATGCGGTCTTACATGGTGCCGTACCTGTTTCATAGACGTTGATCTTTGCATCATCACGGAAATTCTTATTCCACTTCTCCGGACCCCATTTCACAGCATCCGGCAGTTCTGTCTTCGGATAGACAACTTCTGTGCCGTTTGCACGGCAGAGCTTCTGACCAAGCTTTGCAGCACCGACCGGGCAGACTTCCACGCACTTGCCGCAGGCAACGCACTTGTTGCGGTCAACGTGGGCACGGTAGGACGAAGCGGACATGTTCGGTGTATTGAACAGCTGCGATGTACGGAGTGCGTTGCACACGCCGGCCGGGCAGTTGCAGATGCCGACGACCTTGTCTTCACCATCGAGGTTTGTGATCTGGTGTACATAGCCGCGCTCTTCACCGCGCTTCAATACTGCCATGACTTCGTCATAGGTCGCATAGCGGGCATCCTTGTGTGTTTCAACCAGATATTCCGCCATATCGCCCAGAGCGATGCACCAGTAGTCAGCGATGTCGCCGGTGCCTTCGCCGCGGATTGTCTGCTGACGGCGGCACGAACATACATCAAGTGCATACTTGTCGACTGTGTTCATCCAGTGCGTGATCTTTTCCAGGGATACTGCCTGGCTGTTTGCTTCGATTGCCTTTTCAACCGGAATGACATGCATTCCCAGTCCGCCGCCTCCCGGAGGAACCATGTGGGCAACTTTTCCAACCGGAACACTGGAGGCATAGTTGAAGAATGTCGCAACTTCCGGATGCTTCTCCAGCAGTGCGCCGTTCATCATCATGTATTCGCCGGAGCCGACGACCCACTTCGGTACAAAGTACTGACGTACGTGGTCCTCATTCTCACGGTCGAATTCGATCAGACCGATGCCGCAGATATGATCAAGCATCTTCTGGGTATCTTCAATGCTCATCTCATTGCGTTCTGCGACTTCTTCCAGTCTTAGTTTGACAACTCTCTTCTTCTTGAACGAACACAGGAATTTGACTTCTTCCTTCGTCAGAAGACGGTCCAGAAGCCAGAGGTCCGGATCGACCTTCTCATCGATCTTCTTCGGATTGCCAAGTACGTTGATATCATCGGAGATCATGGCTGCAGCGATCTTCAGATAATGCAGCTTTTCCGGATCATCGACATGGTAATCCTGCGGAAGAAAGTCATTCTCATTGAACATATAGTTCTTGAACTTTTCGGGAATCATAAAAATTATCTCCTTCCACACTCTATCCAAAGAATAGCATGCCCATTCCTCTCACAGCGCTTCATTTTATGCAATTCATGCAACTTTTCACTTGATTTATGCACAATGTGCAATAATAATGAGACTATGGAAACACAGTACATCATCGAGTTTGTCAGCCTGGCACAGACGAAGAGTTTTTCCGAGTCTTCGCGTCTTCTGCACATATCCCAGTCCTCTTTGTCCCGTCATATCCAGATGCTGGAAAAAGAGCTGGGCAATGATCTTTTTGCCCGGACAACACGACGGATCGAACTGACCGAATTCGGCCGGTTTTATCTGCCTTATGCGGAAAAGCAGAAAGCACTCAGCGAAGACACGGCCAAGGCAGTGCAGCGATGGAAAAAGCATAATACTGCAGCGATCACAGTCGGGATCTCCCACCATGCCCACCTGTTTTCCATTACGGCAAGTATTGCGGCTTTCCGCAAGGCCAATCCGGAAATCCCGCTGCGCATGGTGGAGCGCAGTCTGGAACAATTGCACAAAGATCTGCTGGAAGGAAAACTGAGCCTCATCACCATGGCATATCCAAAAGGACAGTTACTGCCGGAGCGCTTTATTACGGCCGGCGAAAGCAATCTGGTTGCCGTGCTTCCCTCTTCGCATATCCTTGCGACCTATCAGGTGATCGGACTGTATCACCTCAGCGGACGTCCCCTCTATCTGCCGGAAGAACACACGCTGTTTGCGGATCTGATCCGGGATGCACTTCTGCGGGAAGGCATTCATACCGATATCATGTATCAGGGATCCCTGCCCACACGCATTGACCTGATGAAGCAGGAGCCGGGTATTCTCATCGATGAAGCAAGAGTCGTGCAGGAAATCATAAAGGACGAATCATTTGTGATCCGTCCTCTTGAACCCCAGGTCGGGTTTGTATTCGGGCTGGAATATGCCGAGCGTCTGAATGCAGGTGAATACCGGTATATGAAATTTATCCGGGATCTCTTTGCGGACTGAGCCATGTGCTCAGTTTTTTATTTCTCGTCGTCAAAAGCGAGATATGCGCCTTTCATCGGGCTGACGGCATGTTCGGAGAACATGCGGAGTGCACCGCTCTTGTACTTGAGCGGTTTCTTTTTCCATGTGCTTCGTCTTTGTGCCAGTACCGCTGCCACTTCTTCCGGTGTTTTCCTCTCGCCATGGATTCCGACGATTTCCAGTTTTCTGGCCGGAATATCGATCTCGATCAGATCGCCCTCTTCCACCAGAGCGATCGGTCCGCCTGCCTGTGCTTCGGGCGAACAGTGCCCGATCACCGGTCCCGTCGAAGCGCCGGAGAAGCGTCCGTCCGTGATCAGAGCAATCGATCTGCCCAGTTCCGGATCGGAAGAGATGGCTTCTGAAGTATAGAACATTTCCGGCATGCCGGTGCCCTTCGGTCCCTCATAACGGATGAATACGGCATCGCCTTTTTCCACTTTGTGATGCAGGACGGCATCCAGGCATTCTTCTTCACTGTCGAAAGGACGTGCACGCAATACGGCCCTGAACATTTCTTTCGGGCAGGCAGTATGCTTGATGACTGCGCCTTCCGGTGCCAGGTTGCCTTTTAATACAGCAAGAGAGCCGCCGGTGCCAAGCGGGTTGTCCTTTGGACGGATGATATCGCTGCGGGTAAGGGATGTGCCGAAGCGTTCATTGAATTTTGCAAGAGCTGCCTCACAGCCCTCATAGTAGCCATTGTGCTTCAGTTCTTCGAGATTCTCACCCAGTGTTTTGCCGGTCACAGTCATTGCGTCCAGATGCAGTACATCTTTGATTTCTTCCATGATGGCCGGAACACCGCCGGCATAGTAGAAGACTTCTGCCGGCCACTTGCCGGTCGGACGGATATCCAGCAAGAACAGTGCATTGCGGTGCAGACGGTCAAACGTATCCGCATCCAGCGTAATGCCCAGTTCATGGGCAACAGCCGGTACATGCAGAAGCGTATTGGTGCTGCCGGAGATCGCCGCATGGACCATGATGGCATTTTCAAAACTGTCCATGGTCACGATCTGCGAGGGAAGCAGTCCTTCTTTTGCCAGTTCAACACTGCGCTTTCCGCTTTCCTTTGCCACGGCAAGAAGATCCTCGCTTTCCGAGGGCATCAGAGCACTGCCGGGAAGTGCCAGGCCAAGGGCTTCGGCCATGATCTGCATCGTGGAGGCTGTACCGATGAAACTGCAGGCACCGCATCCCGGGCAGGCATGCGTCTTGGCCCAGTGCAGCGTTTCCGCATCGATCTCACCGCGCTCATAGCGGGCACTGTAGACACCGAGTTCATTCAGCGTCAGCATCTTCGGTCCGGCTGCCATTGTACCGCCCGGTACGACGATCGAAGGAATGTTCACCCGGGCAAGACCCATCAGGTTGCCGGGCATTCCCTTATCGCAGCTGGCCAGGAAGACACCGGCGTCAAACGGTGTCGCATTGGCCTGGATCTCGATCATATTGGCGATCATCTCACGCGAAACAAGCGAATAATTGATGCCGTCCGTTCCCTGGCTTTCCCCATCGCACATATCCGTACAGAAATACCGGGCGCCAAAGCCGCCGTTTTCTGCGATGCCTTCACGGACTGCCTCGACCAGTTTGTCAAGATGACCGCTGCCGGGATGGGAATCCCCAAATGTGCTTTCAATAAAGATCTGCGGTTTGGAAAGATCTTCTTCTTTCCAGCCGGTGCCGATTCTTAATGGATCCAGCTCCGGCGCATTCTGCCTCTGTATCTGGCTTTTCAGTTTCATATGATGTGTTACACTCCTGTTTCTTTTATAGTAACAGAAGGTTGGATTTCAGAATACTTCCATTTTATGTTCATACAGAATTCAGATAACTCCCCTATTCTATGGGTGCATCAGATAAAAAGATGCTTGAAGAGGTGAAACATATGACAAGAAGACATACATACAGAATCATCCCGGCACTCATGCTGGCAGCGTCCCTTGCGGCATGCACAAACGCATCCGCATCCGAAAAAGCATCCTCCGCCGCACAAAGCAGCGTACAGGAAAGTGTCACGGAAACCGTGCAGGAAACACCTGCAGCCGAAACCCAGACACAGACGCAGACCACCGTCACAGAAAGTTCCTCGGACATGTTTACCGAGCGGGATCTGACCCAGACGGCCGATCTCAGTAATGCCGTGTATTATGATGTCGCATCCAATCAGAACATCGAGATCACGGAAGAAGGCGTCTATGTGCTGCGCGGCAGTGCAGAAAATGTGACAGTCACCGTTGATGCCGTGGATACAGCAAAAGTACAGATCGTACTGGACGGCGTTACGATCACAAATACATCCGCCCCGGCCATCTACGTCAAAAGTGCCGATAAGGTATTTGTTACAACGACCGACAGCACCAATACACTGACCGTAACCGGCACGTTCACAGAAGATGAAAATGTGAATACCGATGCAGTCATCTTCTCCAAAGATGACCTGACGGTCAACGGCACCGGCACACTGGTCATTTCTTCCACGGACAACGGCATCACATCCAAGGATGACCTGAAGGTCACCGGCGGAACGATCGAGATCACATGTGCATCGGATGCTCTGGAAGCCAATGATTCCATCCGCATCGCTGACGGCAATATTACGATCAATACACAGGAAGACGGCATTCATGCGGAAAACGATGAAGACAACACCGTCGGCTATGTCTATATCAGCGGCGGCACGATCAATATCAATGCCGGTGATGATGCGATCCACGCAACAACGACACTGACCGTTGACGGCGGCACACTGACACTGCGCGGTGCAGAGTGCATGGAAGCGACACAGGTATTGATCAATGATGGTGATATCGACATCCAGGCAACGGACGACGGCATCAACGCCGGCCGCAAATCCACTGCATACAGCGTGAAAATTGAAATCACCGGCGGGAATATCAATATCGCTATGGGTGCAGGCGATACAGATGCCATTGATTCCAACGGTGATCTGCTGATCAGCGGCGGCACGATCAATATCACTGCCCAGTCCCCGTTTGACTACGATGGCACAGGTTCCATGACCGGCGGCACAGTGATTGTCAACGGCACCGAGACCAATACCCTCACCAACCAGATGATGGGCGGCGGAATGATGGGCGGCGGCCAGATGCCCGGTGAAGGACAGATGCCCGGTGAAGGACAGATGCACCAGGGCGGCATGGGTCCAAGACACTGATTCGAAAAAAAATGTGCAGAATGATCTGCACATTTTTCAGTTCTTTGGTGTTAATACGATACGCCAGGGATCCCTGGTGCCGATATTGTAGGCACGGGCGAAATTCCCCTGATTGATGGCAAGGGCGACATGGTCCATGGAATTGATATACAGAAGCGGTTCACCGATCTGCACATCCGCAAATGTATGCGAGAATTCCACAAAGGAGCGGTATGCCCTTGTTTTGCCGTTAAAGATGGACACATCCACCAGATCGCCGCTCTGTATGCCAAGTTCTTCGAAGGCACTGCGCGATATATTGGTCCATAAGGAACCAAAACGCACATCGAGCGTTTCAATCGTACCGGTGATGGTATTGCCTTCCCGCAATGGAAACATGCCTTCCAGCATCACGATCTCATCGGGCGGATAGGCTTTGCCGATCTGTTCAAAGGCAATGCGTCCTGACGCCAGCAGCGCACCGGTATAGGCATAGATGTCGCGGCCGTGGAAGGTATACGAGAGTTCGCTGTTTTTGCGCCGTCCCACTTCTTCCGATATCTCACGCACTTCCTGAATGCCGATCACGCGGCGGATATGCGACAGTGTGCCGTTGTCCGGTGTGACGATATACTGTCCGCTTTCCGTCCTTGCGACACAACTGCGTCTTGTACTGCCGACACCGGGGTCTACGACCGTCACAAATACAGTCCCCTCGGGCCAGTATGGGACGGCCTGCAGAAGCCGGTATGATGCTTCAAAGCTGTCAAACGGCGGGATCTCATGGGTCAGATCATAGATGCGCAGACTGTCATCCACAGACAATGCAACACCATACATCGCTGCCACCGCACCGTCGGAAAGACCAAAATCACTCTGGAATACAAGCAGCTTACGCATGAGATGCCTTCCTGATCGTGATGGCATAATCACTGCCGAAGCCGACATCATATGTCTTTGTAAAATTTCCCATGCATACGGCTAATGAGAGATGCATCTGTTCGTTGTTGTATAACACCGGCTGTCCCTTTGGCACGGTGCCGAACGTTCGGTCGAAGCGTACATCCTGATCAAAGATGCATTTTCCTTCATAGTTGATCGTGACATGGACCTCTTCCCCGAATGCATGTCCCTTTGCCAGGAAATCTTCGGTTGGAATATTGGTCCAGACATTGCCGAAATTCGGGTCATCGATCTCCAGGATCCCCCGTACTGCATCCCCTTCAAATACCGGTTCTTCGATCGGCATCTGTACGATGTCTTCGGGATCATAGGCATGACCGACTTCTTCATAGGTGATAACGCCGGAGGCAAGCCGGGCAGCGCAATAGCCGAACAGATCCCGTCCATGGAAGACGGATGTGCCGCGGGTGGAAGAAAGACGGTTGCGTGTCTCATCGATCTCACGGACTTCTTCGATCCCGTGCATGCGCGCAATGTGCGTCAGAGAACCGTTGTCCGGTGTGACGACATAGTAGCCGTCCTTCGTATATGCACAGCACGCTTTCCGCGCCGTTCCCACGCCAGGATCCACAACAGAAACAAATACCGTGCCCTTCGGCCAGAATTCCATGTACTGCTGAAGACGGTACGAAGCACTCCAGATGTCATACTGCGGCAGATCATGCGTTGCCGTAATGATCTCCACATTCCGGCTGACACTGCGCACCACGCCGTACATGGACGCTACAGCGCCCTCCAGATAGGTAAAATCGGTCTGAAAGACCAGAATAGGCAATACTTCCTGCATAATGTGTTCTCCTTCAGATAAACGGGTTATAGAACATGCTGTGATTGATGAAGAAACGTACAAACAGCGATGCCGCAAAGATCAGTGCCGATACGATCATGGAGATGTAATCGGCTTTTTTCAGCGGCCGCCGCGAATACCAGGTACGCTTTGGATATTTGCCATAGCCGCGCAGATCCATGGCATTGGAGATCAGTTCGATCCGGTCCATGGTCGTCATGATCAGCGGAATGAGAATGGCAGCCACCCGTTTCAGCCGCTCGCTCATTTTGGCTTTTTTGGACATTTCGATCCCGCGTGCCTGCTGGGCAAGTGAAATCGTATTGTAATCCTGTGCCACATCAGGGAAATACCGCAGTGTCAGCGACAATGCTGTACAGATGCGGTAACTCACGCCGACCCCGTTGAGCGAAGAAGCAAATTCACTCGGATTGGTCGTCAGGACAAAGATAATGCCAAGCGGGATCACGGAAAGATATTTCAGCAGTTTCGTGATCTGATAGAACAACTGTTCCAGTGTTACGGTATACGGTCCGGCAATGGTAAACAGCAGATGTCTTGTCCCGTAGATCTGTACGCCGTATTCCGGTTCAAATACATAGGTCAGCACAAAGTTGAATGCCAGAAAGATGCTGACATACAATAACATCACTTTGATCTGCTGAAAGCGGATCTTTGCGATCCTCATCATGGTAAAGGACAGCACCATGATGGCAAGGATCACCCGGATATCATACGTAAACATGATCGCACTGGTCAGAAACAGGAAACACACCAGCTTGGACAGTCCGGATAAGCGGTGTACGAACGTATTCAGCTGGCTGTAGGAGAATACTTTAAGCTTCATGACGCACCTCCCGGTCATAATGGATGAAACATTCCACAAAGCCAAGCGGATCCTGTATGCCGCATTTTTCCGCCAATGCGAACAAAGATGTCTCTTTCAGATTTGCCCGCTCACACAGCTGCGTATCGCACAGCACGGCAAACGCCTTCTCATCAGCTGCCTTTTCTCCATCGGTAATGACCGCAGCACGGTCGGTATATTCCAGCATCAGATGCATGTCATGGGTGATCATGACGATCGTCTGTCCGTTCTCATTGAGGGAACGCAGGAATTCCATGATCTCGGAATAATGGCGGTAATCCTGTCCGGCTGTCGGTTCATCCAGGATAAGAATCCGCGGATTCATGACCAGGATCGATGCGATGGTCACACGCTTCTTCTGTCCGAAGCTCAGCGCACTGATCGGCCAGTTGCGGAATTCATACAGTCCGCAGATCTTCAAGGCATCTTCTACCCGCCGGCGTATCTCTGCTTCGGGAACTCCCCTTACCTGCAGACCAAGCGCCACTTCGTCATAGATCATGGTCTTGCTGATCATCTGGTTGGGATTCTGCATCACGATGCCGATTTTTTCCCCGATCTCAGCGATCGAAAGATCTTTCAGATCCTGCCCTTCCAGTGTGATCCGTCCTTCGTCCGGACGCAGAAAGCCGCAGATCAGAGAAGACAGCGTCGTTTTTCCGGCACCGTTTTTCCCGACGATGCTCATCATTTCCCCTTCATGCACGGTCAGATCGACATGCTTTAATACCGGTCTTACCCCGTCATAGGAATAACTGACATTTTCTACTTTCAGCAGTTCTTTCTTCTTTTCTTCTTTCAGACGCACATGGTTATCTTCATACCATTTGCGGATATATGGCGCACATGCCTCTGCGTCAAACGTATCCAGGGATGCCGGATGCATTTCTTCTTTTACCGGTGCAGCCGCATAGCGGGCAGCTGTCAGATAGAGCGGTTCCCGCACCCCGCAGCGTCCCAGTATTCCGCTCGCCAGGACACGGTCCGGTGTATCGTCTGCCACGATCCTGCCTTCATCCAGCAGAACGATGCGGTCCACTGCCCGGTGCAGCACGTCCTCGATGCGGTGCTCAATGATCACAACCGTACGCTCTTCCGCCGCAATTCGGTCGATCATCTCAATGGCTGTCTTGCCGGTCTTCGGATCCAGATTTGCCAATGGCTCATCAAACAGCAGAATTTCCACATCATCCACCATGACGCCGGCCAGCGAGACACGCTGCTTCTGTCCACCGCTGAGGGCATGGGGATCCTGATTGAGATAGGCTTCCATGTCCACGATCGACGCAATCGTCTGCACGCGCTTTTTCATCTCTTCCTGTTCCATCCGGTCATTTTCCAGCGCAAATGCAATGTCCTCTCCGACATTGAGACCGATAAACTGTCCATCGCTGTCCTGCAGGACCGTACCGACTTTCATCGACAGTTTAAAAAGCGAAGCCTTCGATGTATCAATGCCTGCCACTTTCAGTGAACCGGTCATCGTGCCTTTATAGGCATACGGGATCAGCCCGTTGATGCAATTGCCCAATGTGCTTTTCCCGCA
>JAFYHC010000039.1 GCA_017539385.1 Solobacterium sp.
CAAGACAGCGAAGAAATACGGCACATTCATCTCCTATGACCTGAACTACCGTCCGTCCATGTGGAGTGCGATCGGCGGACTGGAGAAGTGCAGAGAAGTAAACAAAGAGATCGCCAAGTATGTCGATGTCATGATCGGAAACGAAGAAGACTTCACGGCATGCCTTGGACTGGAAGTTGAAGGCAACGATGCAGGACTGAAGGAATTGAACATGGACGGCTACTACAAGATGATCGCAGCAGCCGCAAAGGAATATCCGAACTTCAAGGCAATCGCAACAACACTGCGTACGGTACGCACAGCGACAGTGAACGACTGGAAGGCAATCTGCTGGGCAGATGGCAAAGTACACATGTCGAAGGAATACAACGGACTGGAGATTTTGGACCGTGTAGGCGGCGGCGACTCGTTCGCATCGGGCCTGGTATATGGACTGATGACATTCCAGGATCCGGAGAAAGCAGTCAACTATGGAGCAGCCCATGGTGCACTGGCAATGACAACGCCGGGCGACACATCCATGGCAAGCAAGGAAGAAGTCGAAGCAATCGTCGGCGGTGCCGGCGCTCGTGTAAAGCGTTAATTCACACCCAGGACCTGTTTCCCGTTGCGGGAAACGGGTCTTTTTCTATATCCGTGAAATTTCTGTGTAACTTCTGCACGAATCCGCTGACAGGCAGGAATATAGACTGGTAGAATGTACGTACAGAGACATTGGAGGATTACATCATCATGTTAAAAGACCGTCTGGAAACGATCCTTGAAACGATCGATTCCCATAGTTTTCCCGCTCCGTGCGATGATATGCCGCATGGAGATATGCCCGGTGATAAAGTACTCATCAGCGACGCACTCATCCCGCATGCACAGACACTGTTCCGTCTTCTCGTACAGAAGATGGCTGCACAGGGCAGAAACAA
Organism: Solobacterium sp.; assembly: GCA_017539385.1. Taxonomy (GTDB): domain Bacteria; phylum Bacillota_I; class Bacilli_A; order Erysipelotrichales; family Erysipelotrichaceae; genus Bulleidia. The sequence continues at coordinate 921 of JAFYHC010000039.1, forward strand.
ATATGTCATTGCCATTTTTGGCGGATCCGGTTCCGGCAAGAGCGTGACAACATCCTTACTGACGTATTATCTCAACGATGCCGGCATCCGCACCTATGCCATGTCCGGAGACAACTATCCGCGCCGCATCCCGGAATATAACGATGCCGAGCGTGTTTCCATCTTCCGCAGCGAAGGCCTCAAGGGACTGTTAAAAGAGAATGCCTACAGCAAAGAAAACCAGGACATCCTGTCTGAATTATGGAAGAAAGAGACCGACTCCGATCCGGCCGAAGCAGACAGCTATCCATGGCTTTCCATCTATCAGAAATACGGAAGAGAAGGTCTGAAGGGCTATCTGGGCGAAGAAAAAGAACAGGATTATGACCAGATCAACGGTGTATTAAAAGAATTCCGTGACGGCAGTGACTGCATCTGGATGAAGCGCATGGGACGCACGGAAGATGCCCGCTGGTATGATGCGGTCGACTTCAGCGATACCGATGTACTGATCCTGGAATGGACTCACAGCGGTGCACCGCAGGTCAATAACGTCGATATCTCCGTATGCCTGCGCTCCACACCGGAAGAAACCAAGGCATACCGGTTATTCCGGGCAAGAGACGGCAAGGCCGACTCTGCATTTGTGACCATGGTACTGGAGATCGAACAGGAGAAACTCGACCGCCGGATGGAAAACGCTGATATCATCCTGGCAAAAGACGGAAAGGTAATAAGGCAATAGTATGAACAGAAAAACAGGACCGCTGTTCAATGCCTACTGCGACAGTATGGCAGGCTCACTGTCTTCCATCGTAGAGGTATTGAAAAAACCGGAATTCAAAGATGCATTTGAATCCTTCTATATTCTTCCAAGCGTATTCAATTCCGATCTTGACCGCGGATTCTCTCTCATCAGCTATGATCTGAACGAAGAACTCGCTGCTGCGGAAGATATTGAAGAACTGAAAAAACTGCAGATCCGTCTGATGATGGACTTTGTCCTGAATCATATCTCGGTATTATCCCCGCAGTTCCAGGATATTCTGAAGAACGGCGATGACTCCGTTTACCGTGATTTCTTCATTGACTGGAACAAGTTCTGGGACGGATGCGGTGAAATGACAGCAGAAGGCTATATCCAGCCGGACGCAAAATATCTGGACAAGATGTTCTTCCGCAAGCCGGGACTGCCCATCCTGATGGTGCGCTTCCCGGACGGACGGGAAGTCCCCTACTGGAATACGTTCTACCAGGAAGTCAATTATCCGGCATTGAATGCCTATGAACTGGTGCGTGATCTGCATCTGCAGTACTGTGTTGCCTCGGACATTGCAAAGCGCTTTGAAGAAGCCGGCAGAGATCCGGAAAAGCTGGATCTTGGCAGATGGGAAACATACCGGAATGACGTCATGGACTATATCCGGGCAAGACGCACCTATCTTGGTCAGATGGACCTGAATATCAAATCCGATCTGGTATGGGACTACTATCGTTCCACCCTGGCAAAACTTGCGTCCTACGGTACATCCATCGTACGTCTTGATGCATTTGCCTATGCGCCGAAAGAACCGGGTGAGCGCAATTTCCTGAACGATCCCGGCACATGGGATCTATTGGAGAAAGTCAATGCGATCGCACAGGAATATGGCCTGACCGTACTCCCGGAGATCCATGCGTCCTACGAAGAAAAGATCTATGAGACACTGGCAGATAAGGGATACATGGTCTATGACTTCTTCCTGCCCGGCTTATTAATCGATGCATTCGTGCGCAAGAGCGGCATCTATCTCAAACAGTGGATCGATGAGATCATTGAAAAGAAGATACAGACCGTGAATATGCTCGGCTGCCATGACGGCATCCCGCTTCTGGATCTGAAAGGCTTACTGCCGGAAGAGAGCATTCAGGAACTGATCCATACCACCGTGGAACGCGGCGGCTATGTCAAAGACCTCCATGGCGCAAAGAATGTCTACTACCAGGTCAACGCTACCTATTACAGCGCGCTTGGTGAAAGCGATGCGCGGATGCTGGCAGCACGTGCCCTGCAGATGTTCATGCCGGGCAAACCGCAGGTCTGGTATCTGGACCTGTTTGCCGGAAAGAACGACTACGAAGGCATGCGCAGAGCCGGTGCAGGCGGTCATAAGGAAATCAACCGCACCAACCTCACCCGTGAACAGATCGAAGAAGCACTGCAGAAAGACGTTGTACAGAAGCAATTGGAACTGCTTCGTTTCCGCAGCACCTGCCCGGTATTTACCGAAGACGCAGACATCAGCTGTCAACTGCAGGACTCCTGCATCACCATCACATGGAAAAACGATGCCGGTACTGCCAAACTGACGGTCGATCTTGCAAAAGACTGCTATACGATCGATACGTGCATTCCTGCATAAGCATATCTCTTAAAATACCGGAATTCCCTGTATTGGGAACTCCGGTATTTTTCATTTGGTGATCTTCTGTACAAAGCGGTATACGCCATCCGCATTCTTCTGCATGCGTTCCAGTGAGAGACGTCCCTCTTTCATCGCCTTCATGATCTTCTCATAATCTTTCTGACTTCCGGGCATGAACAGGTTTCCCCCTGCCCGCATCACTCTTGCGGCATCAGCACGGGCATGTCTGCTTTTCCCCGCCGGCATCAGTGAAATGACCCAGTCCGTCATCACAATGCCGTCAAAGCCAAATTCCTCCCGCAGGACCGCTTCGGTCAGATCATGGCTTTCGGATGTATGCGTGCCGTTGATCAGGTTATACGATGTCATGACCGCTGCCGGAGACGCTTCCCTGATACAGATGCCGAAGCCGCGCAGATAGATTTCCCGCAATGCGCGCTCACTGACAACACTGTTGCTGGTATAGCGGGATGTCTCCTGGTTATTTGCGGCATAGTGCTTGATCGTGACGCAGCGTCCGGGATGTTTCTGCACACCCTTTGTAAGAGCAGCTGCCATCTTTCCGCTGAGAAGCGGATCTTCCGAATAGTATTCAAAGTTTCTGCCGCAGCGGGGATCCCTCTGTATATTCAGTGCCGGTGCCAGCCATACATCCACATGGAAGCGTTCCATCTCTTCGCCCACAATATCCCCGCACACTTCTGCCAGGGATGGATCAAAGCTCTGCGCAATGGCTGTACCGATCGGTATCGCCGTCGCATACTGTTCGTGTATTTCTGTGCTCACAGCCGGTTCTTTCTGCATCCTGTCCATGAGGAAGCGCACTGCTTTCGGCAATAATGCCTTCACTGTCGCCGGCATCGTATCCCCGATTGGTATGACTCTGTCATCTTCCAGCATATACTTCTGAGAAAGACGCAGACCGGCCGGCCCGTCCGCCATGACGATTGACGGCATGCCTGACTCTTCAAACAGATGCGTTGTTTCACCAGCCGCTCCTGCCACTTTGGAAGAAGCACTGCCGATAATGCTGAGGGAGCCGTTTTTGCTCTGGAATGCACCGGTGCAGATCATTGCCAGTTCCTCCGGTGTCCGCTCTTTGATAAATTCCGAAATCACCGGCGCTTCGTATCTGCTTTCTTCCTTCACCGTCCAGGATGAAAGCACAAATTCCATAACACCCTCTTCGTGACATCTTTTCACCGCATGCGGAATAACGGCATCTTTGATTTCTTTTGCCGTGCAGATATGCGGTACATATGCATGGATTTTTTCACTTGGCACATGAATGATACCGCAGCACTTCACATTTACGCTGTCACTGCCGGCGTAAATGCCATAGTTTCCTGCCTCTGATACATAGCAGGCACGCTCTGTGTCATACGAAGCAGTATCCCGCAGATCAAACTGCAGCGTAAGTATTTCTTCTTCCTGCGGCTGCAGAAGACTGCTTTTGGCAAATGCCGCAAGTACCTGCAATGGCTGATCCAGCTTTCCCTCCGGCAGTGATGCATATGCCTGCATGGTTTCTCTTCCGGCATATTTCCCGGTATTCCTGACACAGATCTGCAGGGATACCTGACTGTCCTGCAACTGCATTTCCTGCATCTTCCAGGCAAAGTCGGTATAACTTAGTCCATAGCCAAACGGATATTGGTTTACAATACCAGCAGTATCGTAATACCGGTATCCCACATAGATGCCTTCCCGGTAATAGGTATCATCCGGATCACCAAATGTACCGATCTCAGGCAGATCCTGCGCAAATGCCCATGTGGCAGTCAGTTTTCCCGACGGCACGCTCTTTCCAAGCAATACATCCGCCAGAGCCGCACCGGTCTCTGCACCCAATTGGGAAAGCACCAGGATGTTCTTTACATCCTTTACCGGCGAAAGATCCACCGGTCCGCCGGTATTGAGCACAAGCATGAATCGTTCTGCCTTCGCATTCAGGGCAAGAATATCCCGTATCTCGGAATCATTGAGCAGATAGTCACCCTTTGCCAGTGTTCTGTCACTGCCTTCACCAGACGTCCGTGCCAGCACATAGACAGCGGTCGTATTCTCTTCTGCCAATGGCAGATCATACTCCGGCGACGGCATGGCTGCACCCATCCCCTCCAAGACTGCCAGGGTATGCTTTTTGCGTGCTCTTGCCCGGATGGACTGTACGAATTCTTCCTGCTTCTTTTCCAGAACAGCATCATAGGCATCCAGCCATGCATTTGTTGTAAGCACAAAGCCTGCTTCCTTCAATCCCTCTTCCACAGTCACAAAGAAGCGGGAATTCACTTCACCGGAACCCGTTCCGCCCTTGATCGTATGCCGTGCACCATTCCCATACAATGCAATGGCGCATGGTTCTTCCAGCGGAAAACTCCCGTCCTTCCTCAGCAATACCATGCATTCAGAAAGCAAAGGACGCAAACGTGCAAGATGTTCTTTCTCGTATGTATTCATGATGTGATGATTCCTCCGGTATTCTTTCTTTCATCATACCAGTATTGTCCGTTCTGTAAGCATCTGATGCATATGATCTGAGGATTGCCGCTATAATACAGAAAAATAAGGAGTGGTTATGACGAAACTCAATACCGGTGACAAATTCCCGGAAATCACCTTCAATACTGCTTACAAAACCGACCTTCACACTCCTGAAATCTTCCATGGCACCACGGTATTCTGGGTCCTCCGCTATATCGGCTGCACCGTATGCCGCTATGATGTCAAACTGCTGGCAGAACGCTATGAAGAATTCCGCCGCAAAAATGCACAGGTCTTTGTCCTCATGCAGAGCGATGCTTCCCATGTACAGGACAATCTGCAGAAAACCGATACCGTACTGCCGTTTGAGATCATCACCGATCCTGAGCAGAAAATCTATCAGCTGCTGGACATCCAGCCGGCAGAGTCCATGGAAGCACTGGCAGAAGGCGTTGGCGAACAGCTGCGTGCGAAAGCAAGGCAGGCACGCCTTTGCGGCTTCTCACATGGTGACTACGAAGGCAATGAACAGCAATTGCCCGCTTTGTTTATCGTGGATGAAGAAGGCATCGTAAAATGCGCGCACTATGCTAAAAATATCATGGATATGCCTTCCATCGATGAAGTACTGGCTTTGCTGTAAATAGACCAATGTATATTATTATGCAGTTTTCCCATACAGGTGTATAGTATTCCTCATATATACGACAAGGAGGAAAGACTATGCACAAACAAATTAAACTGCTGAGTTATACCGTCATGTTTGCGGCCATCAATTACGTCGTATTTACATACGCAAAGATCAATATACCTGTTGGCAGCGGCACCGTAGCGATCCACGTTGCCAACGCAGTCGTTGTATTATCCGGCTGGCTGATTGGTCCCATATACGGCGGTCTTGCCGGTGCTGTCGGTTTATCCATTGCGGATCTGCTGGATCCGCTGTATATCACCTCTGCACCAAAGACATTCTTTCTGAAATTCATGATCGGCTTCATTGCCGGAACCATTGCACAGAAGATGTCTCTGCAGAAGACGGATGATCCCAAAGCCATCCGAAAGATCACTGCCATCAGTGCCGCAGCCGGTCTTGGCTTCAATGTGATCTTTGAACCGGTAATCAGTTATATATACCGCCGCTTTATCCTGCGTACCGGTGCAGAAGCAGCGATGATACTTGCGTCCTGGCTGGGCGGGGTCACTGCATTCAATGCTGTGATCTGCCTGTTTGTATCGATCCTGCTGTACAAAGCACTGTACAGACATTTCCGCACACTGTAAAAAGAGCTCCTGGCTAATATTGGCCAAGAGCTTTTTCATTCTCCAAATCCCCGGTTAACGATGTCTTCCCACGCTTCTGCGTCGATCTCTTCGTTTTTAAACAGTTTCTTCCGGTCAGCTTCTGTGATCGTACGGATCACACGGCACGGATTGCCGGCAGCGATACTCCAGTCCGGAATATCCCTGGTTACGACGCTTCCTGCACCGATCACCACATTATTGCCAATATGCACACCCGGGCATACCACTGCATTCCCGCCGATCCACACATTATCACCGATCGTTACTTTCTTTCCATACTCATAGCCGGAATTCCGGGTCGAAGGATATACCGGATGACCGGCGGTATAGATTGCGGCATTCGGAGCCATCAGACAATTGTCGCCAATGATCACTTCCGCCACATCGATGATCGTACAATTGTAATTTGCAAAGAAATTCCTGCCGGTACGTATATGCTTTCCATAATCGCAGTAGAACGGCGGATTCACAAAGGGATTTTCCGATTCTCCAAACAGTTCTTTCACTGTCGCAGCAATTCCTTCCATGTCGCTGCGGTCCATGAAATTCAATTTCTGCAGGATCCTGCGGCATTCCATCATTTCTTCATGTGCTTCCCGATCGGCAATATACGCCATTTCTCTATCTCTTCGTTCTGTCTGTTTCATAGAAACCCTTCCTGTACCGTGCACTCTATTATATCTATGCACAACAGGAAATACGAGGGATTATTGATTCACATTACTTAGTTTTGGATTCGATCAGACGATCAAACCCATAGATCTCCAGGGGCGTCTTTCCTTCCTTCAGCATCTCTAAGATCTTCTGTTCCTTCTCATATTTTGCCAGTGCCTTTTCCATAACGATGTCTTCCTGCTCCTGCGGGATGACCACAACACCATCTCCGTCTGCGAAAATGAGATCGCCCGGATGCACCGTAACACCGCCCACATTCACCGGTACATTGATGCGTGCCAGTGTTTCTTTGACCGTTCCGGCCGGGCATGTTCCTCTGGAATAGACCGGGAAGTGAATTGCTTTGATATCTTCTCTGTCCCTGCATGTGCCGTCAATGATAACACCGGCGATCCCGCGCACCTGGCAGGCCGTAGCCATCATATCTCCGAAATGTCCGCCATGTGTATAGCCGCCGCAGTCAAATACCAGTACATCCCCTGCTTTTGCCGCATAGATTCCCTGGTGCAGGGCAAGATTGTCACCCGGGCTGCATTTTACGGTAACCGCTCTGCCAATCATATGCAGTGTTGTATCCAGCGGTACGATCCCCGCATTCATGACGCCGCCGTCCGGGTTGTTGTCTGCGACATTGCCTGTCGGCAGTTTGCTTAACTGTGCAATTCTTTCCTTTGTCAGTTCCATTTGTATTGTCCTCCTACTTTAACAGATTGATAAAGAATGTAATGATGATCGGATTGCAGATATTGATAAAGATGACGGTAACGACCGGCAGTACAAACCACGCTGTCGGAGCCGGTCCGTTCTTTTCAATGACTGCTGCCATATTCGCAACCGCATTCGGTGTCTGGCCAAGTCCCACACCGCAGTGTCCCGCGGCCATGACCGCCGCATCGTAATCTTTTCCCATGGTCGGGAATGTTACGAACACAGCCCACAGCATCATCACAGCTGCCTGTGCCAGAAGGATCACGATCATCGGCAGTGCCAGATCGATCAGTTTTGCAATATTCAATGACATCAGTGCCATGGACAGGAACAGATTCAGAGCAGTATTGGAAATGATATCGATTTCATTCATCCGCAGTTCAATTCCCCTTGCATCTGCGATATTGCGGATCAGTGCACCGCCGAACAGGCAGCCAACATAGTATGGGAAACTGAGTCCGGTCAGTTTGAGAAGTTTGGAGATATAGGACCCGATAAACGCTGCTGTCAGGATCAGCAGTACACTGTTGAAGAATTTATTCTGTTCCAGCGGATATATCGTCTTTTCTTCTTTTTCCATTGCTGCACCGGAGCTTTTCAGATCATATTTCTTGATCAGATACTCCGCGACAGGTCCGCCGGTAATACTTCCAAGAAGCAGTCCGAATGTCGCTGCGGCAACACCGATCGTTGTGCCGCCGTCTGCTCCGAAACTTTCCAGCGTCGGTCCGAACGATGCCCCGGAGCCAACGCCGCCGGACATGGAGATCGAACCCATTGCCACACCAAGCAGTTTGTTTAAGCCAAATAAGGAGCACAGACCAACCCCGACCAGATTCTGTACTACCAGGAAGAAGACTGCGCCGACTGCCAGCTTCGCACCCAGTTTTCCGCTCTTTTTGAGAATCGCCATACTGCATGTGAAACCTGTTCCGGTAAAGAATAGATTCATGAAGAAATCCTGCAGATCTGCGGTCATTTCTACTTCAAACGCTCCGGTCTGGTGTCCCGCAAAAATCACAAGGCTGCACAGCAGTCCGCCGATCACCGGTGCCGGGATAAAATACTTCTGGAAGAAATTCACTTTTCCTTTGATCCATCTTCCAAGCAGGAAGACGAGCACTGCCAGTCCGACAGTCTGGATCAGATCGAGAGTAATTGTCATAATCGTTCTCCTTTAACCATCTGGTTCTTTTTGCAATTTCAATATAGACGGTCATCGTATATCTGAATAGCGAATATATTTGATATAATATATCTGTATTTTTGATATTAAGGAGAGCACTATGACCTATGAACAGATCCAGACGTTTCTGGCAGTTGTATCCTATGGAACGATCTCTTCCGCCGCAGATGCCCTCTATGTATCCCAGTCCACAGTCAGCACCCGCCTGCAGCAATTGGAAGAAGAACTGGGATTCCGACTTCTGGTGCGAGAAAAAGGTCACCGTACCATTGAACTGACCGGACATGGCCATGCCTTTATCACAACTGCCAACCAATGGAGCGCCTTGTACAAGGAAACACAGGCACTCCGGGACATGCCGGAGATCCGGAAACTGTCCATTGCCAGTGTCGATGCCGTCAACAGTTATACCCTGACCGGTCTCTTCAATGACTATATTGAGAAATATCCCGGTACACGGCTGGAAATACGCACGCACCATTCCAACGAAATACACCGCCTTGTCGAAAACAAGACGGCGGATATCGGCTTCGTATTCAGTTCTGCAAATTATCCGGATCTGATCAGCGAACCGGTCTATCGGGAGCTCATGTATCTGATCAGCCGCAGTGACAGCGGCTATTATGACGGCATCACCTGCAGTGAGCTGGATGTATCCAAAGAGATCTTTCTGAACTGGGGACCGGATTACCAGCGCTGGCATGATGCCCACTGGAGTCCCTCTGCCTATCCTCTGATCACCGTCAACACCGGCTCCATGCTGCAGCACTATCTCCATGTGCCGGGACGCTGGGCTGTTGCGCCTCTTTCCGTCATCCGTGCCATCAAAAATACGGAAAACATTAGCTGGTACAAAATACAGGACGGTCCGGCACCCCGCATCTGCTATAAAATACGCAACCGGTATCCCCATGCCGGAAGACTTGACAGCATCGCATGTTTTGAACAGGAACTGAAAGAATATATTTCCCGGGAAGAAAGCATCTGTACGTATGAGGAATGGATGCGGGATACGGATAACTGGAAAAGAAATTCCTGATTTATGCCATTCCGGTTTATAGTAAATCTATAGATAAACAAGAGGGATCATCATGAGTATTTTGAAACTGAAGCCGGCATACAAAGACTATCTCTGGGGCGGCCATCGCCTCGTGGATGAATACGGCATGGCTTATGACGGGGACATTCTGGCGGAGGCATGGACACTGTCCTGTCATCCGGACGGACCATCTGTCATAGAAAACGGAGACAATGCCGGAAAGACTTTATACGAGTATATTCAGGAAAACGGACAGGATGTACTTGGCACACACTGCCGCAGATTCCGTGACTTTCCAATCCTGATCAAATTCATTGATGCAAAAGATGATTTGTCCATCCAGGTCCATCCAAACAATGGCTTTGCATTGTCCAAAGAAGGACAGTATGGCAAGACAGAGATGTGGTATGTGCTGGATGCGGCAGAAGGAGCATTCATCTACTATGGTTTCAAGCGTGAAGTATCCATGTCAGAATTTGCCGAACGGATCAAAAACAATACCCTGCAGGAAGTACTGAATGCCGTAGAAGTACATAAGGGAGATGCCTTCCTCATTGAATCTGGTACGATCCATGCGATCGGAAAAGGATGCCTGATTGCCGAGATCCAGCAGAATTCCAACGTTACCTATCGTGTCTATGACTATGGCAGAAAGGGAAAAGACGGAAAGAAGCGGGACCTGCACATTGAAAAAGCACTGGCAGTCACTTCCCGCATGCCGGTGATCCGCAAGGGAGAGGGTTATCCCCATATCGCAGACTGTGATTACTTTACCGTGGATAAGCTGAATCTGGACGGCAAACTGACCTACCGCATGCAGGGCATGGTGTCTGATGATTCTTTCTTAAGCATATTGATTCTGGATGGAGAAGGCACCCTGTCCAACCAGCAGGAAAAAGTCACCTACCGCAAAGGTGACAGTCTGTTCCTGCCGGCGGGAAGCGGTGACTGGCAGATCGAAGGCAGATGCGATGCCCTTGTGACAACGATCCGGGAAAAAACCAGTCCGATCCGTGTCGGTGTGGATATCGGCAGTGATGAGATCTCCATCGGCATCGTCAATAACGACCAGCAGATCACTGCGGTAAAACGCTATCCTCTGGATCGTTCCAAAAATGCAGAAGACATTGTCGATGCGCTGGCCGAAGAAGTCCTGCAGATTCTGAAAGACAATGCGATTCCTCTGGACCAGTGCACCGGCGTCGGTGTAGGCATCCCCGGTACGATCGACCGCAAGAACGGCAAAGTCCTCTATTCCAACAATATCAAATGGGAAGATGTATCGATCGTACAGCAATTGGGCAAGGTCATCCCCTGTCCGGTGCGCATTGCCAATAATGCGGACTGTGCTGCTTTGGGCGAAGCGGTTGCCGGAGCAGGCAAAGACTACAGCGATGTCGTCATGTTTACCCTTGGCGGCGGTGTCGGCGGCGGCATTATCCTGAATGGCAGTGTCTTCGAAGGCGGTATCATGGGCGGCAGTGAGATCGGACACATGGTCATCCACGCAGACGGCAAGCTTTGCACATGCGGACGAAGAGGATGTCTTGAAGCATATGCCTCTGTCCCGGCGCTGCTTAGAAATGCGGCGGAAGCGTGCGGTGAATCCCTGACATTACAGGAGATCTTTGCACGCTGGCATGCGAAAGATGAACGCATTGTGCCTGTGATGCAGGAATATACCAGGTCATTGGGCGTAGGCATCGTCAATATCATCAATCTCTTCCGGCCGCAATTGATCCTGCTGGGCGGCAAATTGTCGGAATACGCCGGCGAATTCATCGCTCCGTTAACGGCAATTGCCCAAGAAGAAAGCTTTGGCAGATCCCATGGCATGATTCCGGAGATCCGCACAGCGGAACTTGGCAAAGATGCCGGCATGATCGGCGCCGCAAATCTCTAGCGCATAGTAAAAGGACCTCGCGGTCCTTTTGATTTGGAATTAACGCTTTACACGAGCGCCGGCACCGCCGACGATCGCTTCGACTTCTTCCTTGCTTGCCATGGATGTGTCGCCCGGCGTTGTCATTGCCAGTGCACCATGGGCTGCTCCATAGTTGACTGCCTTCTCCGGATCCTGGAATGTCATCAGTCCATATACCAGGCCCGATGCGAACGAGTCGCCGCCGCCTACACGGTCCAAAATCTCCAGTCCGTTGTATTCCTTCGACATGTGTACTTTGCCATCTGCCCAGCAGATCGCCTTCCAGTCGTTCACTGTCGCTGTGCGTACCGTACGCAGTGTCGTTGCGATGGCTTTGAAGTTCGGATATTCCTTTGCGGCTGCTTCAATCATCTTGTAGTAGCCGTCCATGTTCAACTCCTTCAGGCCTGCATCGTTGCCTTCGACTTCCAGTCCAAGGCATGCCGTGAAGTCTTCTTCGTTTCCGATCATGACATCGACATACTTCGCGATCTCTCTGTTTACTTCTCTGCACTTCTCCAGTCCGCCGATCGCACTCCACATGGACGGACGGTAGTTCAGGTCATAGGAGATGAATGTGCCGTATTTCTTCGCTGTCTTGCATGCGGCGATAACTGTCTCACATGCCTGCTCTGATAATGCCGCATAGATACCGCCGGTATGGAGCCAGCGTACACCCAGTGTTCCGAAGATGTATTCGAAGTCGAAGTCTTCCGGTGTTGCCTGGGAGATCGCTGTGTTGGCACGGTCGCTGCAGCCGATGGCTCCGCGGATGCCAAAGCCGCGCTCTGTGAAGTTCAGACCGTTGCGGCAGATGCGTCCGATACCATCTGTCTTCTTCCAGTAGATCAGGCTTGTATCGACACCGCCCTGTTCGATCAGGTCTTTCATCAGTTTGCCGACTTCATTGTCCGCAAATGCTGTGATGACTGCTGTGTTCATGCCGAAGCACTTATGCAGTCCGCGTACGACGTTGTATTCGCCGCCGCCTTCCCATGCGGTGAAGCTGCGTGCTGTACGGATTCGTCCCTCTCCCGGATCCAGACGAAGCATGACTTCGCCCAGGCTTACTGCATCATACTTGCATTCATTCTTTGGTCTCAGATTTAATTCCATGATTTTTGTTTCCTTTCCGGAGAATATCTCTCGTTTTCTGTCATTTATATTATGTCTGTTTCAGAGGGGATTATGGTATGGTTCCGCCGAACTGATTTATGTAAATTTTCAACTTTTTGTCTGACTTTGACGGTAGGTAATGGCATTTTTGCGGTAAGACAGGGGGCTGGTGCCGGTCATGGCAGAAAAGCGTGTGCTGAACGATGCATCATCGCTGAAACCGGTGCGCATGGCGATCTCATGTACGGTCATGTCCGTGACTTCGAGGTATTCCCTGGCTTTGGTGATGCGCTGGGTCAGGATGTATTTGTATGGGGTCGTGCCGATGTACTGGCGGAACAGACGCATATACCATGCCTTGGACATATGTGCCATGGCAAGCAGGGTATCCAGTTCGATCGGTTCATTGTAATGGGCACGGATATAATCGGCTGTCTGCAGGATAAGTTCCTGACTTCGGGAATAGGAGACCGTATTGCGCAATACCAGCCCGGTCAGAAGCGTATGAATGGAAAGACTTGTCTGCAGGATGGTATCCGAAGAAGTATTCTCCAGATTCTTTAACAGATTGTCGAATTCACTCTGTACGGCTTCCCGGTTTGTTTTCAGTGCGGAGATCTTCTGCCCTGGCAGCAGGTGCTCCAGTAAGCCGGACATGCCGGCTCCGTCAATATGTGCCCAATAGTGATGCCATATGCCGGTGTCGGGATCGGTGTAGTAGGACTGGGGAGAACGGCAGTCCATGAACAAAGCCTGGCCGGGAAGCAGCTTTATCGTCACATCATTCTGTCGGATGATCCCGCAGCCCGCAATGGTATAAAACAGCAGGCAGCTGTCTTTGTGATCGCGCATGGTATGAAATTGTTTCCCGGCGTAGAAAATACCTGCCTCGGTACAGTAGAAAGGCTGCTTCAGGGCAAATTCCGAGGGGGTGGTGCGCAGCCACAGACTGCCTTGTTCAACATCCAGCGTATAGGTTAGCATACCGTCCTCCAATTAGTAGACTTTTTCAAAAAAATGAAAGACTTATTCCGATAGTATTATAGTGTATTGCCTACTATACTGCATTTGGAAGTGAAAGAAAAAACAAAAAATCAGGAGGGAGATATGGCAGTATATCATCTGGCAGTGGACATTGGTGCTTCGTCCGGGCGTCATATCATTGGATGGCTGGAAGACGGCAGGATCCATCTGCAGGAGATCTACCGGTTTGAGAATCGTCTGATCGAGAAGAACGGTCATCTGTGCTGGGATATCGATCATCTGTATGAAGAAGTCAAAGCTGGCATGAAGGCATGCGTACAGAAGGGCTATATGCCGAAGACGATGGGCATTGATACATGGGCGGTGGACTTTGTTTTGCTGGATCACGACGGAAAGCGTCTGGGAGATGCAGTATCGTACCGGGACAGCCGTACGGATGGGATCCGTGCAGAACTGGAAGAAAAGCATATTCTGGACTTTGAAGAACATTATGCCCATACCGGCATCCAGTATCAGAAATTCAATACGGTATACCAGCTGCTGGCATTACGGAAAGAACATCCGGAATATCTGGAACAGGCTGAATGCATGTTGATGATACCGGATTATCTGCAGTATCTGCTGACCGGGAAAAAGGCGCAGGAATATACCAATGCATCAACGACGGCACTGGTGAATGCATCGACGCATGAATGGGATGAAGAACTGGTGGAACGGCTTGGCCTGCCGCGCAGAATCTTCTTACCGATCGCAATGCCGGGCAGCGTGCTTGGGGAAGTGTCAGAAGAAATACAGAAGGAGACCGGCATGCGTACAGAAGTGATCCTGCCGGCAACACACGATACCGGCAGTGCATATCTTGCGGTACCGGCAAAAGATGATAATGCAGTATTTCTGTCATCCGGGACATGGTCACTGCTGGGTGTGGAAAATACAGAAGCGATCACAACAAACGAAAGCTGTGCATTGAATTTTACCAACGAAGGCGGCTATGCATACCGGTACCGGTATCTGAAAAACATCATGGGTCTGTGGATGATTCAGAATATCCGCAGGGAATGCAGAAAGGAAGACGGCACACTGCCATCTTTCCCCGAACTGACCAATGCCGCAAAAGAAGCGGAAGACTTCGCATCCATCGTGGATCCGGACGATGACTGCTTCCTGGCACCGGCATCCATGATCGAAGCCGTAAAGCAGGCATGCAGGGACAGCGGACAGGCGGTGCCGGAAACGATCGGGGAAGTGCTGCAGTGCGTATACCGCTCACTGGCGGATGATTACCGCCGCGGCATCGATGCATTGCAGCGATTAACAGGAAAGACATATACTGCCCTGCATATTGTCGGCGGGGGCAGTCAGGATATGTATCTGAATCAGAAGACAGCAGATGCATCGGGATTAACAGTATATGCCGGACCGACGGAAGGCACTGCATTAGGAAATATGATCGTGCAGATGATCGCATCAAAAGAGATTCGTGATCTGCACGAGGCAAGAAATATCATTGGTGAAAGTTTTGAGATCAGGGAGGTAAGACCGCAATGAGTATTCTGGATGTGAAGTTTGTACAGGGATTTATCCGTTTATGCAACGATGGCTGGCTGCAGGGCTGGCATGAAAGAAACGGCGGCAATCTGTCGTATCGTCTGAAGATGGAAGAAGTCGAAGAAGTACGTCCGTATTTGTCTGTACCGGGTGAATGGAGACCAATCGGCACAACGGTCAGGGAACTGGCTGGTGAATATTTCATGGTGACAGGGTCCGGAAAGTATTTCCGCAATGTGATCCTGGATCCGGCAGATACATCCTGCATCATTGAACTGGATGAAAAAGGTGAAAACTACCGGATCGTATGGGGACTTGTCAATGGCGGACGTCCGACCAGTGAACTGCCGAGCCATCTCATGAACCACGAAGTGAAAAAGATCGCAAGCGGCGGCACACACCGTGTCATCTATCATGCGCATACGACCAATGTGATCGCTCTGACATTTGTGCTGCCTCTGGAAGATGAAGTATTTACCAGAGAACTCTGGGAAATGGCTACGGAATGTCCGGTGGTATTCCCGGACGGCATCGGCGTTGTGCCGTGGATGGTGCCGGGCGGACGCGATATTGCTGTTGCGACAAGTGAATTGATGAAGAAGTACGATGCGGCGATCTGGGCGCATCATGGCATGTTTGCCAGCGGTCCGGATTTTGATACAACATTCGGCCTCATGCATACCGTTGAAAAGAGCGCCGAGATCCTGGTGAAGACACTGTCCATGACATCTGTGAAGAGACAGACCATCACACCGCAGAATTTCCGTGATCTGGCAGTGGATTTCCATGTTACTCTGCCGGAAAAATTCTTATATGAGAAGGAGGGACAGTAATTATGTTAGTGGATACCAAAGCAAGAGTCGGCGTATTCTCCATTGCCCTGCAGGCATACCTGCCGCAGTTCCCGCAGCTTGTGCCGGAGTTTGAAGCACAGTATGAAGCGTTCAAGAAGACCATTCCGGATACAGTGGAAATGATCGATGGCGGACTGGTTACGACGAAGGAACAGTCCCAGGCAGCCGGTGATAAATTCCGGGCGGCGGATGTGGACCTGGTGATCATGCAGTTATTAACCTATGCGACTAGCTATAATATGCTGCCGGCAGTCAGGGATCTGAATGTGCCGGTCGTGCTGGTCAACGTGCAGAAGAAGAAAGCACCGGACTATGCCAATACCGATACACCGACATGGCTGGGTGAATTGTATGCATGCGGTGCCGTGGGTGAGATGGTGGCGGACCTGGAAAGAGCAGGCAAGCGCCATGCTGTGATCACCGGTGTTGTGGAAGGCGGCGATCCGATCGTACAGAAAGAAATCGAGGACTGGTGCCGGGCAGCGCAGGTCAGAAGAAGATTCCGTGATACCAATATTGCCCAGATCGGCAGACCGTATCCGGGCATGATGGACCTGTATATCGATGAGACCAACCTGTATCACAGAATGTTCCTGTATACAAAGCAGTTTGACTGGGAGAAGATGTGGGCCATTGCGGATCACATCACTGATGAAGCGGAGATCCGCGCCAAAG
>JAFYHC010000040.1 GCA_017539385.1 Solobacterium sp.
ACCTATGAAGCAAGCACCAGTGAATACGGCCTGTTCATCAATGCTGTAAACGGTCTGACTGCGGATTATGACAAAGACGGTGCATACTGGGCAATCTATGTGAATGGGGAATATGGCAGCTATGGTGCAGACCAGCAGCCGGTAACGGATAAAGATACCTATTCGTTCGTATACGAAAAACAATAATGCCGCATCAGAAGAGTCCGGTGCTGGATCTAGTGCAGATCGCGGCAATGACGGCGGTATTGGAAGCGGGGAAATTCCTGCTCAATGCCATTGCCAACGTAGAGGTGATCACGGTCCTTCTGATGGTTTTTACAGTGCACTTCGGCAGAAGAAAGACCATGTGCGCAGCGCTGCTGTTTGCGGGGATCGAATGCCTGTGGTGGGGTGTCAGCGTATGGACGGTCACGTACTTCTATGTATGGCCGATCCTTGTCTTTGTGACATCCTTGATCCAGAGAAAAGAAGATACACTGGCATATGTGATCACGGCAGGGGCATTTGGATTCCTGTTTGGAATGCTGTGCACACTGGTGACGCTTGTCACGGCAGGATGGCAGGCAGCGACTGCATGGTGGGCAGCCGGCATTCCCTATGATCTGGTACATGGTTTCAGCAATATTGTGACCACATTGCTGTTATTTCGTCCGTTATTGCGGGCACTGGAAAAAATCGCATGAAAAAGGTCTGTACGCATGGTACAAACCTTTTTTTCAGTCTGTGTATCCAAAGAAGCGGTCGGCGAAGCGCACCGTTTCCATGGCATCTTTTGCATAGGCATCGGCACCGATGGAATCTGCGTATTCCTGCGTCAGTACTGCTCCGCCGACGATAATGGTGGTTTCCGGGCGTACTTTGCGGAACAGATCAATCGTATCTTTCATCGCTGCGACCGTCGTTGTCATCAAAGCGGAAAGACCGACCAGGCGGATATTATGATCGACAGCTGCCTGCACGATCGTTTCCGGCGGTACATCTTTTCCCAGATCCATAACGGTATAGCCGTAATTCTCCAGCAGTACTTTTACGATATTCTTGCCGATATCATGGATATCGCCCTTCACTGTAGCTAACAGGATCGTCCCCTTGGAGGAACTTCCGGAATCTTTCATCCGGTCTTTGATCACGGCAAATGCGGCTTTTGCGGCATCGGCGCTCATCAGCAGCTGCGGCAGGAATACCGTCTTTGCTTCAAAGCCCTTGCCGACTTCATCGAGAGCCGGGATCAGCTGTGTATTGATCAGATCCATGGCATCATTGCCGCTTTCCAGCAGGGAAGCGGTCAGGAAAGACGCTTCAGCAGTCTGCCCATGCACGATGCAGTCATACAGATTGCCATTGTTCGACGGGGCATCGTCTGCCTTCTTTTTCGCCTGCAGTGTCATGGACATCGGAGCAGCATCGCGGAATGTATCGATATAGCGCAGACAGCTGGCATCATTGCCAAGCAGGGCATCTGCCGAACGCAAAGCGCTCATCATCAATGCATCATTCGGATTGATGATCGCCGCATCCAGTCCGTTCTGCATGGCCATGGCCAGGAAAGACGCATTGAGCAATTTCCGCTCCGGCAGTCCGAAGGATACGTTGGATACGCCGAGGACCGCATGCACACCCAGTTCTTCACGGATGCGTCGGACAGTTTCCAGCGTGACTCTGGCCGCATTGGCATCTGACGATACTGTCAGCGTCAGTCCGTCCAGAATAATATTTTCTTTATCAATTCCATACTGCGCAGCGGTTTCGATGATTCGTCTGCCGATCGCAATACGTCCATCCGCACTGTCCGGTATTCCGTTTTCATCCAGGCACAATCCCACCACAGCAGCACCGTATTTTGCGGCAATGGGCAGCACCGCATGCAGGGATTCCTGCTTGCCGTTGACGGAATTGATCAGAGGTCTGCCGCAGTACATGCGTACAGCCGCTTCCAGCACAGCCGGATCAGAAGAATCGATCTGCAGCGGCAGAGAAGTAACAGACTGCAGTTTCTGTATGACGGAAGTCATGACTTCTTTTTCATTTATGCCGGGAACGCCGACGTTGACATCAAGGATGTCTGCACCAGCATCTTCCTGTTCAAGACCCTGCCGGATCACATAATCCAGATCCCCATCCAATAATGCCTGCCGGAAGCGCTTCTTTCCGGTGGGATTGATCCGCTCGCCGATGACGGTGGTCAGGCCGCCGATTTTTGCGGCATTCTGTGCAGAGGTGACATACAGGTCATGTTTTTTCTCGACGGGATGGAAGGGGAGTGCACGCACTGCATGGATCATCTGCCGGATATGTTCCGGTGTTGTTCCGCAGCAGCCGCCCAGTACCTGTGCACCGGCTTTGGCAATCCTTGTCATGGAAACGGTGAAGTCTTCCGGCTTGACCAGATATACCGTTCTTC
The DNA here is from genome assembly GCA_017539385.1 of Solobacterium sp. Taxonomy (GTDB): domain Bacteria; phylum Bacillota_I; class Bacilli_A; order Erysipelotrichales; family Erysipelotrichaceae; genus Bulleidia. Next base: position 2,402 of record JAFYHC010000040.1, read on the forward strand.
CGCCTTCTGTTTTCGGCAGACCGGCATTGGGATTGACGATCAGCGGCAAAGATGTGACTGCCCGGATCCGGTCGATGATCTCAGCCATTTCATCCGGTCCAAGGGAACAGTTGATGCCAAGCGCATCAGCACCAAGACTTTCCAGCATGGGAATCAATGATTCCGGGGATGCGCCGTTGAGCAGGCGCCCTTGCGCATCGTATGTCGTGGTGATAAATACCGGCAGATCACAGTTTTCTTTTGCGGCAAGCAATGCGGCCTTCGCCTCATAGGAATCGTTCATGGTCTCGATCAGTACGAGGTCTGCACCGCACGCTGCGCCGATCCGCACGACTTCCGCAAAGATTTCCACTGCCTCTTCAAACGGCAGGTCTCCATACGGCTTCAGCAGTCTTCCGGTCGGACCGATATCCAGTGCAATATAGGCATCTTCCCGATGGGTGCGTATTCTTGCTTCTTTGGCAAGGCGCACTGCCTCTTTTACGATGTCTTCAATGCCATCCGGAAAGTGACAGCGGTTGGTGCCGAATGTATTGGTATTGAAAATATCGCATCCGGCATTCAGATAGCCGCTGTATAATGCGATGATCTCATCCGGATGGGTCAGGTTCCATGTGTCGGGAAACTCACCCGGGGCAAGTCCCTGTCTTTGCAGGATGGAGCCGCTTCCCCCGTCACAGAACAGCCATTCACGGTTCAGTCGTTCAAGCAATGGTCTCATGGTCATTCTCCGTTATAGTAGGTGCAGGCAGACTTTCTGCTGCACGTTTCACAGTCAAACTTAATACAGGATCCTTCTGTTTCCGCCAGTCCGATAATCGCAGTAATGGATTTGGAAGGAGACATCAGAAGGCTCTGATTCAATACAATGCCGGCATATTTTTCCGGCTGCAGCAATGCAAAGACGATGCGCTGCACCGAGAGATCCAGATCGCCATACCCGGGGGAATAGCGCGGTCTGCCATACAGGCCTTCCTGCTTTGCTTCGTCAAGGATCTGCCGGTTGAGTGCATCGGTATACGATTCAACAAGAGCAGCCGAAGCCGCCTGCAGCAGTGCCGCTTCACTCATGGAACGCAATTGCGCCCGCCGGATCAGCCGGTCCGCTTCTGCACCCAGCGTCGATGCCAGCAAAACAGCTTTTGAGCAGCCTTTCAGACAGCGTGCCAGGTCATGACTTTCAAACAGATAGCCGGCGATCACCGGCATGCCGTCTTTCCATGTCAGCGGAAAAACGCGGTACACCGAGGCAGGATGGACCCTGTCCTGCAGAAAGGAGATCGTTTTCTGTATCTCTGCATCCAGTACATCGTCTGCACCGGCTTTCTGCATGCCAAGATAGCGGCGTACTTCCTTGATCGTACAGTCTACAGGCATAATATCTCCGACAGATTCGCCAGAATGCCGGCTGCCACTTCAGGCTTGTTCATGGAATAGACATGGATATGCTTTACATCGTTTGCAATCAGATCGATGATCTGCTGCGAAGCATACAGGATGCCTGCCTGCTTCATCGCATCCGGATGGTCCTGGAAACGATCAACGATCGCCCGGAAACGCTCCGGTACCTGGGTGCCGCTGAGGGATACAGAGCGGGACAGCTGCCGCGCACTTGTGATCGGCATGATTCCGGCAATGACCGGTATCTGGATGCCGGCCTGCAGGACGCGGTACAGGAAGTTGTAAAAGATCGTATTGTCAAAAAACATCTGCGTCGTCAGGAAGTCACAGCCGGCATCGACTTTCATTTTCAGATAATCGATGTCTTTTGATTTGTTATGGCTTTCCACATGTCCCTCCGGGTAGCAGGCCGCTCCGATGCATAGATCGGAATTTGCACGGATATAGCGGATCAGATCCGAAGCATGCGGGAAGTCCTCGCAGATCTTTCCGTCTTTGGGCAGATCTCCCCGCAATGCCATGCAGTTGTGAATTCCCAGTGTTTTGTATGTATCCAGCATTTTGTCAACGTGCTGGCGGCTGGAGGCAACGCAGGTCAGATGCGGCAGTACCGGTACATTGCGCCGGTGCAGGATCTCATCCGCCAGCTCGACCGTCATGCCTGCTGTCGTACCGGCTGCGCCATACGTCACACTCATGAACGACGGCTGCAGATCGGCGATCTTCAGCACGGCATCACGCACACTGTCGTATGCATCTGCTTTCTTCGGCGGGAATACTTCAAAGGATACCGTGACAGATCCGGTATTGAGAATATCTTTAATCGTCTGCATAATCCTGTTCTCCGTAATATATTCAGTTTACATGCTTTCAAGGGTATTCCATATATACAAATTCATGATTTGTACTTATAAATAATAATTATAACAAGAAGCGTTACTGCTAAATATTGCAATAAGGGTATAATGACCGCAGGGAGGACTATCGTATGACGATCCAGCAGATCTATTATGCAATCGTGATCTCAGAAATGGGATCGCTGAATAAAGCCGCAGAACAGCTGTATATTTCACAGCCTTCTCTTACCAGCGCCGTGAAAGAACTGGAAAAGTCCGTGGGAATTACCATTTTCAACCGCACCGGAAGAGGCGTCACGCTGACCAATGACGGCAGGGAATTCCTGATGTATGCACGCCAGCTTTACAGCCAGTATGAACAACTGCAGCAGCGCTATGCATCTTCTGAAAATGTAAAAAAGAAATTCAGTGTATCCACCCAGCATTATTCCTTCGCCGTCAAGGCGTTTGTGGAAATGGCAAAGCAGTTTGATACCCGGCAGTATGAATTCTCCATCATGGAGGAGCGCACCCGCGAAGTTATTCAGGATGTAGCAGCGTCCCGCAGTGAGATCGGCATTCTGTATCTTTCGGATTTTAACCGGCAGGCTGTCATGAAAATCCTGCGTGTCAATGAACTGGAGTTTCATCCGCTGATCACCTGTCAGGCATATGTATATCTTCATAAAAGCCATCCTCTGGCCGAGCGCACATCGATCTCATTTGCAGATCTGCAGGATTATCCGTGCCTGCAGTTTGATCAGGGAGACAACAGTTCGTTCTATTTTGCGGAAGAAATACTGTCGACGCAGGAATATCCCCGCATCATCCGTGCCAATGACAGGGCAACCATGCTGAATCTCATGATCGGACTGAATGGCTACACACTGTGCAGCGGAATAATCTGCGAAGAACTCAACGGCAGTGATTATGCGGCAGTGCCGTATCAGGACGATGGTACAAACACCAACAGCACGATGGAAATCGGCTATCTGACACGCCGCCACAATCTGCTCAGTACGGTAGGGGAGCAATATATTATTCAGCTCAGAAAATACCTGAATCTGCCGCAGGAGGAACTATGAATATACAGCTGATGCCATGGAATCCGGATGACTGCGTGAATCTGGAAGAACTGTATGCAAATGCGGATCAGACCCATTGCCTTGTCTGTCTGAGAGTGCCTTTGGAAAAAGGCGCAACGGTCCGCTATCTCGAAGGCGTGCGCAGAAAGGAAATCGACGGGAATCCGTTTTACTGCTATGCCGTGATGCTGGAAGACAGGATCATTGGAAAAATTGAACTGACCGTACAGGAAGACCGGTTCGGGGAACTGGATGTGATTTTGCGCAGGGACTGCTGTGGGAAAGGAAATGGAACACAGGCAGTACGCAGTATGATTGCTCTGGCCGCAAAAAAACAGTGGTGCCGCGGCATCACTGCCTACACTGACGCAGAGAATGCGGCCATACAGGCTGTTCTGGAGAAAAATGGCTTTCAGAAACAGCGCCGCTTTCAGGCAGATGTACTGGTTCCATCCGGAAATACATATTATCTGCGGCCGTGCGATGGAATCGAATATGTGCGTTTTCTGAGCGGAAAGGATGCATTCGCATGATCGTACAGGATCTGAATTTCCGCTATTACTGCAAAGAATATGTCATCGTTGAAAGCACCGGCATTGCCCGGTATCTGGGCGGTCCTGCGGAAGCAGACGGCGTATTGCTGGCCGGTTTTATCCATCCTGAGGACGGTATGTGCTTTCTGAGCGTGGATACCGCTGTTTGCGTGAAAGGAACGCGCGTTCACCAGGCGGACTGTCCGCATATCTTCATACGGGAGAATACATTACTGCGCAATACTGTGCAGCCATATGCGGTAAGCAGCGAGGAAGAAGACGAACTTGAACGCATCTATGAGAAGGCAGTGCTGTGCTATCGGCCGTCGAGATCTCTGGAGGCACTGCGTGCAGATGTCCGGCTTGATCACTGGCGCCTGCGTCAGTTTCCCGATCATCTGTGCATTCCGGTCAGTGATGATGGTGAAGTAACGGTACAGATGGAAGGAATCCGGGGAAGATCCATCTGCGGGACGGTTACGCAGGTCCGCGGTACTGTCAATGATCTGAAGCAGGGAGATGCGGTGCGGGTCGGCTTCATGAAAAAAACAGATCGCTGCGATCTGTTTATTTGGAAACGGTCGTTACAGCCTTGATACAGTCGAATGTTACATCACTGAGATCGTGTTCCACCTTGCATGCATCTTTTGCGGCGGTCTCTTCATCGACCCCGAGCTGCAGGAAGAACCGTGTCAGTACCTGATGCCGTTCATAAATACGCTCCGCGATTTTGAGACCCGGTTCAAGAAGGACAAGACGTCCGTCTTTTTCCATGCGGATATATCCGTTTTCACGGAGTTTTTTCATGGCAACACTGACACTGGCTTTTGTATAGTTCAGTTCTTCTGCAATATCTACAGAATGTACGACACCCTTTTTTTCCTGTATCATTAAGATAGCTTCCAGATAATCTTCTGCCGATTCATATATTTGCATTGCCATAAAATGTACCTCTGCAACTATAATAATCGCTGGGAACGATTTTTGAAAGCAAAAAGCCCGCCTGTCTGCGGGATTCGGGAGGGTTCATGAGCAGAATCTGTATCATTGGCGGTACAAATATCGATATATGCGGAACGGCATATGAACCGCTGAAAGAGAGAGATTCCAATGCCGGCGAGATCACCGTCAGCTTTGGCGGCGTCGGCAGAAATATTGCGGAGATCTGCGCCCTTCTGCATGATAATGTCAGCTTTGTGACATGTTTTTCCGATGACGGATACGGGGCACTGCTGAAGAGTGACTGCGAGAAGCTTGGCATGGACTGCTCTTGCTCAATAACAGCAGCCGGCGTGCCAAGTTCCATGTATCTGGCGATTCTGGACAGCGATCATGATATGCGGCTGGCGATGAATGATATGCGCCTGTTATCGCATCTTAAGACTGAGACCGTTCAGAAAGCTGCCGGGTTTCTTTCGGCAGAGGACTGGCTGGTTCTTGATGCCAATCTGGAAGAAGCCTGCATACAGGCGGCACTGCATACAGCGCAATGTCCTGCTGCAGCGGACCCTGTCAGCATGCAGAAAGCAGGGAAATTCCTGCCGGTTCTTGACCGGCTTGCTGTGTTTAAGCCGAACCGGTTTGAAGCTGAATACCTGAACGGGATACAGATCACCGATGCAGAGAGTGCCAGGGCGTCACTGCAGTGGTTTCTCGATCAGGGAGTCCGCGAAGTGATCATCTCCATGGCGGACGAAGGGGTGCTGCTTGGCACACAGGAGCAATGTGTGTGGATGCGGCATCAGAAAATTCCTGTCAGCAACGCAACCGGCGGCGGGGATGCGTTCCTTGGCGCGTATATTGCGGCCCGGGCAAGAGGGATCGAACCCAAAGATGCGGCGTATGCCGGCATCGGCAGTGCTGCAGCAACGATTGGACAGAATGCTGTGCGCCGCCGTACACTGAGTAAGAAAATGATTGAAAATGAAATCGTACATATGAAAATCAGGGAGACAGTTCTATGAAGATTCGTGTTAAAGAAGAAGCATTGACGGCTCTGAAGGAAAACCGTCCGGTCGTAGCGTTGGAATCTACGATCATCTCACACGGAATGCCGTATCCGCAGAATGTAAAAACGGCACTGGAGGTCGAAGCGATCATCCGGGAAAACGGCGCAGTCCCTTGCACCATCGGCATCATTGACGGCGTCGGTGTTGTCGGCATGAGCCCGGAAGAAATCGAAGAATTCGGAAAACGGAAGGGGATTGCCAAAGTATCCCGCCGTGATCTTCCAATCATCATGGCAAGAAAAGAATGGGGTGCTACGACCGTAGCAACAACGATGATCCTTGCTTCTCTTGCCGGTATCGAAGTATTTGTGACCGGCGGGATCGGCGGCGTGCACCGCGGTGCCCAGCAGACATTTGATATCTCTGCGGATCTTGAAGAACTGGCACGCACCAATGTAACGGTCGTCTGCGCCGGTGCAAAGGCAATCCTGGATCTGCCGCTGACACTGGAAGTGCTGGAAACCAAGGGTGTTCCGGTACTGGGATGGCAGACCGATGAACTGCCGGCATTCTACTGCCGCACGTCCGGCCTCAAGGTGGACAGCGCGGTACAGAATGCAGAAGAAGCGGCGGCAGTGATCGCAGCAAAACGAGATCTGCATCTGGACGGAGGCGTGCTGATCACCAATCCGATCCCGGAAGAATATGCAATGGATGAAACTGTAATCAATACGGCAATCGAAAAAGCCATCACGGAAATGGATGCACTTGGCATCAAGGGCAAAGACTGCACACCATATCTTCTGGCAAAGATCGTCGAACTGACCGGCGGAAAATCGCTTGATGCAAATATCCGCCTGGTCTTCAACAACGCAAAAGTCGGCGCACAGATCGCCGCAGAGCTTTGCCGGTACCATGAAGGAAAATAAGAAACAGACAGCAGTAAATGATCCGGTCACAAAAGACGACATCGTCAATGCACTGCACCGCCTCGGTGTGACCGGCAATATGATCCTGGAAGTACATTCCAGCCTCTCCTCGTTCCACTATGTGATCGGAGGAGCACGTACTGTCGTAGATGCCCTGATCGAAGTGGCAGGGGAAGGAGGTACGATCCTGATGCCGACACAGGTATCGGATAATACCGAACCCAGCGACTGGGTGAATCCGCCTGTCGCCGCTTCCCTGTACCGGAAAGTGCGTGCAGCGATCCCGCCCTATGATCCGAAAAACAGCGACATCTCTTCGATGGGAGAAATCGTTAAGAACTTCCGTCATCGTGACGGCGTAGAGATCTCCGGACATCCGAATGTTTCCTATGCCGCATATGGCCGTTATGCCCGCCTGTTATGCAACAGGCAGTCCACCCACTTCCCGCTGGCCGAAGAATCACCGGCTGCACGGTTATATGAGCTGAAGGGATTTGTACTGCTGCTGGGAGCGGACTTTGACTCCTGCACGTGCATGCATCTGGCGGAATACCGCACAGACTGCCGCCCAATCAAAATCAACGGTTCCAAGGTATCCACTCCGGAAGGAGATAAATGGGTCCGCTATCTTGATCTGGATATCGACAGTTCCTCCTTTACCAAAGTACGCCAGCGCATGGCTGCCAAAAACATGATCCGGGAAACAAATCTCGGCGGCTGCCACATTCAGTTCTTCTCTGCCGTCAATGCGATCGACGAAGCAGAAAAAATGTTTGAACAGTCCGTATACGAATTGTACAGATGATGACTGCGGGAATTACACCCGCAGTTTTTCATTGCGCCAAAGACCTCTGTGAGTAAAATAGAGAGTGCATTCAAAGAGGGAGGGTGACTATGATACCGGAGCCGGGAACATCTGTATATGTACAAAGCTTTAAACATGACGGCTCTCTGCATCGTACATGGTGCAGGGCATTTGTTCTGGAAGCAGATGAAGACCGGATCGTTGCAGTCACTAACCGTGCCTGGGTCATTGAATCAGACGGACGCCGCTGGATCACCCGCGAACCGGCAATCTGCTTCTTCTATACCCACAAATGGTACAACGTCATCTCCATGATCCGTCACAGCGGTCATTTCTATTACTGCAACCTTGCTTCGCCAAGTGTTTATGACGGTGAGGCGATCAAGAATATCGATTATGACCTGGATGTAAAACTGTATCCGGACGGCGGCTATCAGATCCTGGATGAAAATGAATACAAAGAGCACGCTGCTGAGATGCACTATCCGGACATCGTCTGCCGCATTGTGGAAAAGCAGATGGAAGATCTGATCGATGATATGGATCAGGCCAGAGAGCCGTTTACCAAGGAATGCATAGACCACTATTACCGGATGTATCTGCATATGAAAGACCGTCATGCAGAGGATTAAAAAAATAAATTCAGAAAAAAGTGCAAAAAGTACTTGAGTCGGGGAGTACAAGGTGGTATATTAACAAAGCGCTGAAAAACAGCGGGGCGGACCGAATCAGGAATGACCGGTACGGTCTGAAAAAAAGCTGTTGACAAAGCGATGATGATGAGTTAT
>JAFYHC010000041.1 GCA_017539385.1 Solobacterium sp.
GGGATCAGCCCGTTGATGCAATTGCCCAATGTGCTTTTCCCGCATCCTGACGGTCCGGCAATCAGGATCTTTTCTCCTTTGCGTATTTTCAGATCAATCCCGTACAGCGTCGGTTCTTTCTGGGCAAAATACTGGAAGCCGAAATTACTGAATTCAATGCTGTATTCCTGTTCCATAGCGGTTTCCTTTCGTAAAAAAAGGGAGAAGAAAAGATCTTCTCCCGTCCGATCGTGATCAGTTGTCTTTGGACAGAGATCCCTTTCCTGTCTTGGTCGATGCATATGCCTTCAGCAGCAGTGCACCGAGAACGCCGGAAACGATAGCATCCATGAAGGTTGCTGCGATACCCTGCAGGAAGACGGTCTTTACCGGTTCTGCATAGATGACAATATCCAGTACCGGTGCCACCAGCATCCAGGATACAACGTTTGCAATAATGACCCACAGAATGAACTGTACCAGTTCCTTTGTGCCAAAGATACCTTCTTCTACTGCCGGAGCAACGCTCTTTGCCGCAAAACCGGTGATCAGAGCAGATGTGCCGGAAGCCACGACCCAGCTCCACCATGGTGAACCATAGGAGAGGAAGTCAGACAGTGCATGACCGATGAATGCGATCAGGAATCCCGGCAGCGGTCCGAAGACTGCCGCAAAGAAGCTGGATACGCCATATGCGGTCTGCAGGCTTGTCTCCGGAATCGGAGACGGAATCTTAACATACATGAACAGGACAAAGAACACGGCTGCGCCAAGACCGGTCGCAACGATCGTCTTTGTTGTAAACTTTGAACTCATTGTAAAAATCCCCTTTCAATACGCTGTTATTGTTTCACAAAATACCCGTTTGTCAATATACGGCAAATGCCGCAATATCTATGTTCTCAGCGGAATTCGTACAGATAATGATACAATGCGCCGATCAGGTTGGCATCGTTTCCAAACTGGCAGGATACGATTTCCGGACGGGATGCCGGCGTCATCGGCTGTTCCGCAAAGATTTCTTCCATTTTGCGGTTTACGCATTCGATCAGAAGCGGCTGTCTGGAGATGCCTCCGCCAATGGCTGCCTTCTGTACATCCAGCGCCAGCTGCAGAGAATACAAACCGGTCGCAAGTCCCGTGCAGTAGTCTTCCAGGACTTTGAGGGCATTCTCATCCCCGGCATTGACACGTTCAAAGAAGATGCGTCCGTTCATTTCTTCTTCCGGTTCTTCCAGCGATGCACTATAGCGGTTTACCAGCCCCTTGGTGCTCTGGCTTTCCGACCATGTCACATCGGAATCATACGTCTCCTGCCAGCGGGTGCTGATGCCGGAGAATTCACCGGCAGCGAATGTCGTCCCGCGGTACAGTTTTCCATTGATAATCACTGCACCGCCGATACCGGTGCCAAGTGTCATCACGATGCCGTTGTTGATTCCCTGCATCGAACCTTTCCATAACTCTGCCAGTGCTGCTGCCTTGGCATCATTTTCCATGCAGAAAGGAACCGGACAGCGTTCCTTCATCACAGCGGTCATATCACGCGGTGCAATGTACTTAAGTGCCCCGCTGGTGAAGAAATATCCCTTCGCGGCATCGATGCGTCCCGGTGCGCTCATGGCAATGGCTTCGATCGTTCCGGCATAGCGGTCATAGATCGAACCGATCGCTTCCACAAATTCATCAAAGTCTGTCTGAGGCGTTGGAATTTCCCCCTGCTCAGAGATCTGTGCATTCTCGTCCATTACAGCAAATTTGATATTGGTCCCGCCAATATCGATCGTCAGGTACTGCGGCATACTGATTATCCTTTCTTAAACTGCTCTATGCTGTTATTATACATCTTCCGACAGATGCAAAGCACTCTTTATGAGATTGTTTTTCCTGCATGCATGAGGCGAAAAACCGTTGTCATTCCCATCTGTTTCCGCTATATTTAGAACAATAAAGAGGATAAACAATGCCAAGATACCAGGAGATTTATTTGGAACTGGCAGAGCGGATCCGCACAGGCACCTATCTGTCAGGGACACTGCTGCCCGGAGAACACCGTCTGATGGAAGAATTCGATGTATCCCGGGACACCGTTCGAAAAGCACTTTCACTTCTTTCACGCAGCGGGTACATTGAAAAAGCCAGGGGACGCGGCTCTACCGTTTTACCTACTTTTTCGCCGGATTCCGCTGCCGGACCGCGCAGCTTTACCGAGTTTTCCGCTGCTCATGGCACTGCTGTCAGCACGCTTCTGCTGTCGATGGACAGGATCATGCCGGACGCGATACTGCTAAGAGCACTTGGCTGCAAAGAGGATACGCCGGTATACCGTCTTGTACGCCTGCGCTGTTCCGAAGGCAAACCGCAGTTTATTGAAACCGATTATCTGAATGGCACCTATCTCAAATGCCCTGACATTGAACAGGCACAGGGATCGATCTACTCGTATATCGAAACGGTATGCGGACAGCACATCACCGCGATCCGCAAACAGACGACCTGCATCGAAGCCGATGAGCAGGACTGCACGCATCTAAACGTGTCCAAAGGAAGCATGATCGTACGCATGCGCTCGGTCGTCATGAACAAAAGCGGTGCTGTGTTAATGTATGCAGTAACCCATCACGATCCCAGAACATATGTATATGTGGAATTCCAGCAGCGCTCGCTGAAACTGTAAATCACGGTCTGTCCCTTTGGGCAGACATTTTTTGCATGAAAATGCAGTCATTTTCACTATTTTGCACTCATTTACGCATACATACAGTGTATAATGTCGTAGTTTGGAGGAACTCATGAACGATTTTATACTGGCAACCGTTTCCACATCGGATCTTCCGCGGAAATGGCTGGATGAGCACAATATCCCATTCTTACCCTACACTTTCGTCATTGACGAAACGATATATGAAGATGACTGCCGCGAAGAGACACGGCAGCGCGTATTTGAAGCCATGCGGGCAGGAAAAATTCCGAGCACATCGCAGATCCCGGAATTCACCTATGAAGAATTCTTCCGCTCTCTTCTGGACAGCGGAAAAGACGTCCTGTTCCTGGATATGGCACGTGCCATTTCTTCTTCTATCAATAACTGTGAAGAAGCAATACGGCGGGTTGCAAAAGACTATCCGGAGCAGCGCCTTGTCTTCCTGGATTCCTTCTGCATCACCGGCGGACTGGCGATCCTGATCGAAAAGATGACTGCACTGAAGGAAAGCGGTGCTTCTCTGGATGAAGTGTATGCCTTTGGCGAAGACCTGAAAGATAAGATCATCCACCGCTTTATGTGCGACGATCTGCAGTGGCTGCGCCGCGGCGGCAGACTGTCCAATGCCTCCGCCATCGTCGGTACGCTGCTTTCGATCAAGCCGCTGATCTATGTGCGTCATGACGGCACACTGTTTGCACTGGAGAAAGTGCGCGGCAGAAAAAAAGCCCTGCACCGTCTTGTCGACAGCATGCAGGAGGAAATGGATCCGGACCATCTGCCGGAAGAAATGTGGATCTGGCATGCGGACTGTGCAGAGGATGCCCAGGACATGGCAGCCTATATGAAAGAGAAATATCCCACGGTCAAAGAAGTCCACATTCATACCGAAGGACCGGTCATCGGCACGCATGTGGGACCGGGATTCTTTGCCGTACTGTTCATCGGCAAAGGACGCATTATGTAACAAAACCGTAAGTGCACACACTTACGGTTTTCTTTATCGGTATGGAGGAACCGGATATTCCGGGAAGTGATACTTCCCATCCATCCACCCCAGCAGAAATGCCTCTGCCAGACTGTTTTTGCGGATCCTGATGCGTGCTTCCTCTTTGGAAAACCATGCCCAGGAATCGACTTCCTCATTGGCGTGGACATCGGTATCGGATACAACAGCGGTAAAGTTCAGCATCAGCGTGTTGCTGGGCGGAAAGTAGTGACTGCGGTTGAAATGCAGCGAAGTGACGGTAAGACCGGTCTCTTCTTTTATTTCACGTCTTGCGGCATCTTCCGCGTCTTCGCCTTTGTTGACATAGCCGGCTGTGAGGATATACTCCTGTCCGCCATACTGGCGGATCAGGAGTATTTTCTCTTTGTCGGGACTGCAGACGACCATGGATACCGCGGTATTGAAGATGGGAAAGCGGTAGTCTCTGCAGGACGGGCAGAACGGGATATCCCTCCCCTCGGATTCCAGACGGCGTTCGATCAGCTTTGTGCCGCACACAAAGCAGTGTTTCATCGGCAATAGTGCCATATTACTTCAGCCCGTAAAGACGGCTGTATTTGTCTTCCAGATAATCCAGATAGACATTGACATCGAACGATCTGCCGGTTGCCTTGATCAGTATTTCCTGTGCCGGATAGCGGCATCCATAGCGGTGGATATGTTCCTTCAGCCATCCCATGCAAAGATCATACCGGTTCGTACGCAGCGCGCGGTCGACGTCGAAATCATGGCGCATCGCTTCCATGAACTGTGCCGCAAAGGCACTGCCCAGTGCATACGTTGGGAAGTAGCCGAAGCTTCCGCCGGACCAGTGCACATCCTGCAGGATGCCTTCGGAAGGATCTTTTGCCTCTACCCCAAGGTATTCACGGTATTTGGCATTCCAGACACCATCGAGTCCTTCGGTGGAAATGGAGCCGTCAAAGAGTCCCTTCTCGATCTCATAGCGGATCAGGATGTGGACCGGATAGGTCAGTTCATCTGCTTCGGTGCGTACAAGCGATGGTGAAGACTTGTTAACTGCCTTCATGAACGCTTCCAGGGATACGCCGGCAAGCTGGGATGGGAAATGCTTCTGCAGCAATGGATAGTTGTATGCCCAGAATGCATCCGTGCGTCCCAGATAGTTTTCGCACAGGCGGGACTGGGATTCGTGCATGCCGGAAGAAATGCCCTCCGACAGGACCATGCCGTCATAGCGGGGATCGCACTGGTGTTCATAGGTCGCATGGCCGACTTCATGCACGGTGGAGAAGATGGCAGATACCGGATTGTCCGCAAGATACTTGGTCGTCGTGCGGCAGTCATTCTCACATGTCCACGACGTAAACGGATGCTCGGTCTCATTCTGATAACCCCAGGACGGATCAAAGCGCAGATACGCCAGCAGTTCATCCATGAACTTCTTCTGTTCATCGATCGGATAGTTTTGATACAGGAAGCTGTCTTCCGGCTGCTTCGCCTCTGCAATACGTGCGATCAGAGGCAGAAGACGCTCTTTGACAGCCGCAAAGAATGCATCGTAGTCCGCTATGCGCATGCCCGGCTCATAGTCATCCAGCATCCGCTCATACAATGGCAGATCGCTGTCACGATAGCCATAGAGCTTCTTCTGTGCTTCGATGACTTCTTTCAGATACGGTTCAAAGATGCTGTAGTCTTTCTTCTGCTTCGCTTCCAGCCACGCATCATAGGAACGGTTGGAAAGTTCCTCAAAAGCCACGTATTCCTCTTTGGGAATGCATAAGCGCTTCTGTGCTTCTTCGTAATAGAGCTGGATGCCCTTGCGGATATCCTCATCGATATCCGGTGCGTCTTTCAGTTCTTTGAGCACAGCAAGAATTTCCGGGTCTGTATCAATGGAGAACAGTTCCCCGGACAGATAGGCTGTACGTGCATCCCGGTAGGCATTGCCTGCCGGGGGTGCTACGGTCAGCTTATCAATACCGATGATGGACAGGGCCATCTGGTAAGCAGAGCGGCGGAACAGCCACTCCTGGTATTTTTTTAAATTCTCTTCTGTTGTCATTGTTTCCTTTCTTACGGCAGACGTCTTCCGGCTGCCTTGTACAGTTCATACCACTGTTTTCTGGTCAGTGTGATGTCCGCTGCCAGTGCTGCATTGTGCAGACGGGATGGATCCGTTGTACCGGTAATGACCTGCATCTTTGCCGGCAGACGCAGGATCCATGCGTAGGCGATCGTATCCTTCGGTACTTGGTATTCTTCCGCCAGTGTGTCCATATATTCGTTCAGTTCACTGTATTCGCTGTCATTCAGGAAGACACCCCCGAAGAATCCTTTCTGTAATGGTGACCATGTCTCAAGCACCATATCATGCATGCGGCAGTATTCCAGCACCCCGGCTGTACGCACTGCTGCCCCGTCAAATGCCGTATTGACATTGATGCCTTCATCGATCATCGGTGCATGGGCAATAGACAGCTGCATCTGGTTGGCCTGCAGTTTTTCCCCGCATCCGCTTTCGAGCAGTTCCATCTGCCATCTGTTCATATTGGAGACACCGAACTGCAGGACCTTGCCGCTGCTTTTCAGCTGCGCAAAGGCTTCACCGACTTCTTCCGGCTCCATGAGCACGTCGGGACGATGCAGCAGAAGTGCATCCAGATGATCGGTTTTCAGGCGGCTCAGAATACCGTCTACGGACTGCAGGATGTAATCTTTCGAGAAATCATACATTCCGTCATGGATCGCACATTTGGACTGGATGAACATCTTATCGCGCAATGCGGGATCTTTGGCAAGGACTGTGCCGAAGATTTCTTCCGAGCGTCCGCCCCCGTATATATCCGCATGATCAAAGAAGTTGATGCCTTCCGCAAGAGCAGCCCTTACAAAGGTATCCGCCTGTTCCGGTGTCATGCCGGCAATACGCATGGTTCCGACGCCGATCGATGAGACCTGTGTGTTTCCGAATGGTATGTACTTCATATCAGTATATCTCCTTTCCTGCTGATATAGGTTTTCTGTCCGTTATCAAGGCAGTAGATTCCAAGGGCACCGCCGAAGACACAGCCGCAGTCGATCAGGATCTGCCGGTTCGCTTCAACGATTCGTCCTCTGCGCTCATCCGCAAAAGACAATGTCGGCACATGGCCGCTGACAATATATTTATCCGGATAATAGATGCGCTGCGGATCACTTCTCTCAAAGATCAGCTCATGGATCGCATAATCATCCAGCGGGCGGTGAACGGAAAAGTTGGAAAGACCGGCATGCACAAGCACATAGTCCCTTCCCCGGACAGATACTTCTTCATACAGGGAGAATTCCATCAGATAGTCCAGAATGGCTTCCTGCTGTTCCCGCGAGCGCTGCTGAAACTGCTTCATGGTGATATCTCCCCCATCCTGCGACCAGTTGGCATAGGCAATCAGGTCATCGGCAGAAAGAGAAGCAATCGATTCTTCCGTGATCTCACGGGCAAATACCGGCAATACCTGCATGGCCATATATTCATGATTGCCCAGGATCGGTATTGCGTTGTCCATCATCATGAGTTCTTCCAGCACACCGAGTGGATCCTCCCCGCGGTCGATCACATCACCCAGTACATACAGCGTATCCCGCGATGAAAAATGAACGGCTTTCAGAGCACTGCGGAATGCGGCAAGACATCCGTGTATATCACTGATTACATATTGCATGCGTACCTCCGCATTCATTCCATGCTTTTATCATAGCATTATCCAGACGCCGAAAAAAAGCGGTATCCTCCGGCTGTTCGATGGATACCGCAATGTGTCTATTTTCCAGTCACCGTCACACCGTCCAGACGTGTCACAGACGGAATGCGTACGTTATCATACTGTCTCATTTCTTTCGACAGTGTCATATGGCTGACCAGCTGCTTCATGGAGCCGGAGACGCTTCCCCCGCTCACCGGACGGCGTCCGTTCTCATCATACAGATAGGCCAGACGGATCTCGCCGAACAGATCACCGGTCACCGAATCGACCTGGAAATCCGAGAATTCCACGACTTCCAGCGTTCCCGGCGTACGGATCTCATCGGCACTCTTATGACCGCCTGCTGCTTCCCAGTTGGTCACGCGGAATGTATCATCGAGACCCAGATACTGGCTGAACTGACGGCCTCCCCAGTACGCTTTCGGGACATTATTCTCAATGATCGTCAGATCTCTCACCGGAGCACCTTCGCTGTCATATGCATGGTTGTCGGAAGAATTTGCCAGATAGCGCAGTGCCCTCAGTGTCAC
>JAFYHC010000042.1 GCA_017539385.1 Solobacterium sp.
ATCGTTTCAACAAAGCACAGCAGGATGCCTTTCTTCCTTATGTGGAACGCGGAAGTATTACGCTGATCGGTGCAACAACAGAGAATCCTTCCTTTGAGATCAATTCCGCTCTGCTCTCCCGCTGCAAGGTATTTGTACTGGAAGCACTGACGGCACAGGATATCTCCGGTCTTCTGAAACGGGCCATTAAAGATGAAAGAGGCTTTGGCAATATGGAGGTTGAGATCGAAGATGATCTGCTGGATCTGATTGCCAATTATGCCAATGGGGATGCACGGACAGCATTGAATACGCTGGAACTTGCCGTATTGAACGGGGAAGGCGACAGTGTGCACTCACGGGTCACCCGTGATGTCATCGAACAGTGCATCAGCCGCAAATCCCTGCTGTATGACAAGAATGGGGAAGAGCATTACAATCTCATCAGTGCCCTGCATAAGTCCATGCGCAACAGTGATGCGGATGCGGCTGTTTACTGGCTGGCACGCATGCTGGAAGCCGGGGAAGATCCTCTGTATGTCGCAAGACGTGTTGTGCGCTTTGCTTCTGAAGATGTCGGCATGGCCGATTCCCGTGCCCTGGAAGTCGCTGTGGCAGCGTATCAGGCATGTCATTTTATCGGTATGCCGGAGTGCTCCGTCCATCTGACGCACGCGGTCGTATTCTGTTCGCTGGCACCGAAGTCCAATGCCCTGGAAGTTGCCTATATGAGCGCAGCCGAAGATGCACGAACGATGCTGGATGAACCGGTTCCCCTGCATATCCGCAATGCACCGACTTCATTAATGAAAGACCTTGGCTATGGCAAAGGCTACATCTATGCCCATGATACCGAGGAAAAGCTCAGTGCCATGCAGTGTCTTCCGGATTCCCTCAAAGACAAGAAGTACTACAATCCTACCGATCAGGGTGTCGAAAGACGCGTCAGGGAGCGCAAAGAACAGATCGAGGCATGGAAAGCAAGAAAGCGTGCTGAAGAAAATCATGATTAAGCAAAAGAAGTATGCCAGCACATGACATACTTTTTTTGGATCATTCAGATATGCAGCACCGGTTTCAGATGCTTTGCGGCAAGGGATGCGATCATGCCGGTAGCCAGTCCTGCAGCGATCGACGCCAGCACATAGTATGGCAGAGTGGCTGCCATGGCTGCCTGACGGTACAGGAAACAGACGGCCAGTACCTGACCAAGGGAATGACTGACCGCGCTTAGAATGGACAGAAACAGCAGGGAATGCCTTTCTGTCCGCAGGATCAGGATGCACAATACCGATAACGATACGCCTGCAAGCGAGATCCAGAAGGCACTGCCGAACAATGTCCCCTGCAATAGAGGCGATGTGATGACACGGATGGCACTGACGATGCAGAAGCCGCGTTTGCCATACAGCAGCAATCCTATAAGAGAAGCAATATTGGCAAGACCGATGCGCATATTCAGAAACAGCGGTCCGATATAGACAGACTCCAGAATATTGCACAGGATCGCCGCCGCACTTAACATACCCAATACAGTCCATCTTCGGATCTCATTGTGCCTCATAGGTATACTCCCCCATCCGGATCACAATGTCATTGGGCAGACAGGTGATCACGATCATGTCCTCCGCAGATGCCCAGCCGGTATGCGCACAGATATGATTCGGACATTGTTCATGGATGACATGCCAGCGTCCGTCTTTCACTTCCACATCCAGCCCGCCGCAGTCCCCATCGATATGATAGACGGCATCTTCATCCGGAGAGAATTCCAGCACTGTCTTTCCATCATGGATCACATCAACGCGGACATGCTCTTTCGGCCGCTTCAGCCAAAGGATCCATGCCAGACAGATCAGGATCAGTCCCGCAATGCACAGGAGTTCTTTTTTCTGCAGTGTCTTTTTCATCCGTTCACCAGTTTTGTCAGATCTCTGGCCCATTTATATGTCTTTACACGCCGCATGCCCAGCAAAAGACGCACCAATTGCTCCAGCTGCGTGATCAATAATACCAGAGCAATATCCTTCATATGGAACACTGTCACGCAAAGGAATGCACACGGCAGACCGACCAGCCATTCCAGTCCCGAATCCAGAAACTGCAGGATCTTTGCATCTCCGCCAGAGCGCAGAATGGAGAAGATCTGGAAATTATACAGGCGCATCGATGCCTTGACGGCAAAGACACGCACGATGGCAACTGCCAGGGTTTCCGCCGTTGGATTTTTCAAGCCGAACAAAGAGACCAGCGGACGGGCAAACAATACCAGAAACAGCACCAGGATGCAGGACAGCACAAAGGCAAGTCCGATATGGTAGTCGCATTCCTGCTTTGCCTTGTCGATATGTCCCTTGCCCAGTTCACTTCCCAGCAGGATCTGAACAGAATTGCCGTACCCATAAATCACAAATGTCATCAGGTTAAAAATCTGGTTGCCGACATAGTAGGCATCCATTGCCTCTTTGCCCAGCATGCCGAATGCCTTGATAAACAGGGTCTGGCCAAGTCCGAACGTCGATTCATTCACAATGAGCGGATAAATGCGGGCTGCGATCGGACGCAGGAATTCCCGGTCGAAGGCAAACATCTCATGCAGAGGACCGACGAAAGGCTGATGGGACAGGATGGCATAGCTGACAAGAACGATGCAGGAAAGCATCTGGGCAATGATCGTACCAAGGGCAGCACCCCGTACGCCCATTTCCGGAAACGGACCGATGCCGAAGATCAGCAGCCAGTTGAACAGAATATTCGTACAGGTCGTCAATATGGAAGCACGCAGGGAAATCTGCGGCTGCTTGGTGCTGCGGAACATATTGGAAAAGCAGAAATTCACGCCGTTGATCAGCAGAGAGAAACGGGAAATGCTCAGATACAGCAGGCCGTTTGCGACGACTTCCGGATCATTCATATAGAAACTCAGGATCTGCCGTCCAAATACCGTCGCAAGGATCCACCACAGGATGCCATTGCCCAGTACAAGCACCAGTCCAAGGCCGGTGCACCGCTTCATATTGCGGGCATCATCTGCGCCGAAAAACTGCGAGGCAAACATACTGACGCCGCCCACGACGCCATAGTTGATCATGGCAGCCAGCGTGTCGATCTGGGCTGCTGTTCCGACCGCCGATACCATGCCGATCCACGATACCATCAATGTATCGATCATCGACTGGCCGCTCATCAATGCACTCTGCAGCGCCAGCGGGACAGCGATCCGGGCCGTTTCTTTATAGAAGCCCGCAGGTCCGATATACTTTTTCTTCCAGTCTGTATTCATGCGCGTATGTCCTTTATGGTTCCGGCACAAAGGAATCTCTTCCTTCTGCCTCAAGAAGTGTATCAGCGATCACCAGTGCTGTCATTGCGTCAATGACCGGACAGGCACGATGTACGATGCATGGATCATGTCTTCCTTCGATCGTCAGAGCCGTATCACGCAGGGAATCCATGTGAACGCTCTTCTGCACGATGCCGATCGACGGTGTCGGACGCAGTACGGTACGGAACAGGATGGGCATGCCGTTGGAGATGCCGCCGTTGATTCCGCCGCTGTTGTTGGTCTCGGTGCAGATCTTTCCATCCCGCACGATGAAAGGATCATTGGCTTCGGAGCCGGTCATATCGGCCAGGGCAAACCCAGCGCCAAATTCGATTCCCTTGACAGCAGGAACAGAGAATACCGCATGGGCAAGACGGCTTTCCAGGGAATCAAACAAGGGTTCCCCATAGCCGGCATCCAGCCCATAGATCACTGTTTCAACGATGCCGCCGACGGAATCCATCTGCGAAGCCGCTTCCAGGATGCGCTGCTGCATCTGCATACCGGCATAGTCGGATAATACCGGGAAGGTCTTATCCGCAAGGATCTGCAATTGTTCGTCAAGACGGTCTTCTTTGAACGGTTCATCTTCGATTTTGCCGATGCGGCGAATATGCGTACCGATGCGGATGCCTTTTTCTTTCAGCATTTCTTCGGCAATTGCACCTGCGGCAGTGAGCACAGCTGTCAGTCTGCCGCTGAAATGACCGCCGCCGGAGCGGTCTTCATAGCCTTTGTAGCGGACATGTCCGGAATAGTCGGCGTGGGAAGGACGTGGTACATCCTGCAGGGCATCGTAGTCTTTGCGGCGCACATTGGTATTGCGTATTGCAAAAGCAAGCGGTGTACCGGTCGTTCTGCCGTTATATACGCCCGAAAGGATCTCCGGGATATCTGCTTCTTTGCGCGGTGTGGAAATGCCGCCGGACGCTCTGCGGCGGGTCATTTGTCTGCCGATCGCATCCATGTCGATCACGATGCCGGAAGGAAGTCCATCCAGAACACCCCCGATCGCGGGTCCGTGGGATTCCCCAAATACGGTCAGCCGCAGCATTTTTCCGAATGTATCCATACAGCCTCCTTATGGTATACTGCCCGTATGAAACATATGACATTCCGGCAGTTCTTCGGTTATTGTATCATTCCCTGCTGTCTATTTCTCCCACTTTTGCTCATGCCGTCGATCATGGATAATTATTCCGGCTTTCTGGCCGCGTTTAAATGGCCTGGAAGAGCGTTTGGCAGTGTCATCCTGGGATGGATCTATTATCTGCTGATGCCGCACTGTACGCAAAAAGAACGCGTTCTTGCGGCAGTGCTGTTTCTTGCTTCGGTCTGGATCCCCTATCGGGAAGGAACCATATGGGCAAACCTGCATCTTTGTGCATCATATGCCTCTTTTCTCTGGATCAATTTCTGCTGGTACCGCCTGTACCAGTACGATCTGCGCATGCGCAATGCATATATCGTGATTCTGGTGATCTGCGGGGCATTGTGTCTGTCTGCGTCATCGATCTCTGGCCCGGCGGAATTCCTGTTCATGTCATTTATGAGCATCACTTTGACCATGCAGTAAAAAAATGGCTTACAGTTTCATAAGCCATTCGATCAGTTTATCCAGCCATCCTTTTTTGCGCGGTGTGCCATATGTCTTCGTCTTTACTGACACCATATCTCCGTCGATCGTCACCAGCATATAGCTGGGATCGGTCAGGTCACGATTATGCCGCAATGATCCCGGATTCAGCAGGCGCACGCCTTCTTCCATCGTATCGGAAACCTGGTGCACATGGCCGAAGAAGACCAGATCGCACCCAAGGTCCTTCGCCCGTTTCGCCATTGGTTTGTAATGGAAATAGGATAGGAAGTCCATATGTCCATGGCATACATAGATCTTATGGCCGTCCGCTTCGATTACACGGTTGTACGGTACGGAATTCCCATACAGGAAGTCATTATTTCCCAGAACGCAGATCCACCCTTCCATGTCCTCAATTGCCAGCTCACTGTCCCCGCAGTGAACAAACATGTCATAATCCGCATACATTTCCCGCAGTTTTCGTAACGGTTCTCTTTCCCCGTGGCTGTCACTTGCCAGTACGATCTTTACCATGTCTGCATTATGGCAGATGCCTTCTGCTTCCGCAAGCATACAAAAAGGATACAGCCCAAAGCCGTATCCTCTTCGTTGGTATAATGCTTACTGTACGTCGAAGTACTTTCTGCGCTCCGGAGAGAGGTTGTCGCAATAGTAGCGGACTGTCAGAGTGCTGGACACTCTGTTCTCTTCTGCCGGTTCAACGATGAAGCGGTCACCTTCCAGCATGCAGTTCAGGATACCCTGGCAGCAGTTAGCCATGTTATCAACGCCTGCTTCAACTTCTGTCAGAAGATCACCTGCATTGATCTCGATGTAGAGATAATCCATTGCATGTGCTTCACCCTTCTTCCAGTTGATGACATCTTCATAATGCTTCACTGTCTGCTTGAAGACTTCCGGCTTTTCTTCCTTTACCGTTTCCTTCTTCGCAGCAGTCTTCTTAGCAGCCGGCTTCTTTTCTGCAGCTGCTTTTGTAGTCTTCTTCGCGGCAGTCTTCTTCTCTGCCGGTTTTGCTGTCTCTGTTACTGTTACTTTTTCTTCGGCCGCTTCGACCGGTGTTGCTTTTTTTCTTGGCATATAACTATACTCCTATACTCCTTTTGGTTTCTTTCAGCCGCGTGTATTATACCATTAAAACCGCTTAAATAAAGCACTTTTTGCTCTATTTGCCTTTATTCAAGCGCTTACAGATGGAATTTTACTCAAACTTTTGATTTGAACATGCTACACTATGTACACGAAGGACGATTACCATGATCATACATACAGACGGAATGAAACAGATCGAAGCGAACTCCGGACGCTCCGTTGAAGAATTGATGGAGGAAGCCGGCAAAGCTGTCGCAAAGGCAATAGAAGCGCATACGGAGCCCGGTGCACGTGTTCTTTTCCTGTGTGGAAAAGGCAATAACGGCGGTGACGCATTCGTGGCAGGACGCCTTCTGCAGCAGCGGGAAGCCGTCTTTATGCTGTGTGAGGGAAAGCCGAATACACCTGCTGCATTGCAGGCATATGAAGCAGCGAAGCATATTCCTTCCCTTTCCACCCGGTCCCTGTCCCGTAAGATCCATTCCTTTGATGTGATCGTGGATGCCGTCTATGGATTTGGCTACCATGGTGCGTTGAAAGAACCGGTGGAAAAGCTGTTCCGCATTGTCAATAAGAGCGGTGTGCGTGTCTTCAGCATCGATATCAACAGCGGATGCGAAGCAGACAGCGGCTATTGCGATCCGGATGCACTGCATTCTGATATCACATTTGCATTAGACTGTTATAAGCCGTTCCACATGATGCGCAAGGATCATAAGATGTTTGACTCCTGTGAGTTACTGGATCTCCATCTGCCTCATCCGGCATATAGTCCATATGCGGAAATGAACGAAGAACTGTTCTTTGCGTCTTTCCCGCATAAAGAAGAAGATGCCTACAAAGGGACATTCGGTCAGATCCTGATTGCCTCAGGCAGTTATGGCATGGCAGGTGCATTAAGTCTGAATATTCTTGGTGCCAAAACCGTCGGTGCTTCGTATATCCATGCGGCTGTGCCGAAGGAAATCTATCCCATCGCCGCCGCAAGACATATCACACCGGTATTCCATCCCTTCGACGAGGGCAATTACAGGGCCGTGCTGGAAGATCTCATGCCGTCCGTGCGTGCATCCGTCTTTGGCAGCGGTGCCGTCTATATGCCCCGCAAAAGCGACGTCATGGACATCCTGCTGCAGGAAAGCAAAGGACCCGTCGTCCTGGATGCGGAAGGCCTCAACCTGCTGCAGCACAATACGTATATCCTGCGCTTTGTCAAATGCCCGGTGATCCTTACCCCGCATATTCGTGAATTTGCCCGCCTCATCAACAAGCCGATCCACGCCGTCATGGACCACCGCATGCATTATGCCGAAACCTTCGCCCGGGAAAACAATGTCATCCTGGTGCTGAAAGGACCTAATACAATCGTCGTTTCACCGGCAGGCGAATATTATATCAACCAGAGCGGAAACCAGGCCCTGGCACAGGCCGGCAGCGGCGACCTGCTTGCCGGTATCCTGGGCGGCATGCTTTCTCTGACATGTGATGTCTTTAAAGCCGTATGCATGGCCGTATGGCTTCATGGCTTCCTTGCCGAAGAAGGCTGCAAAACCCACTCCATCCAGAATTTCCCGCTGGAAGAATACCCCCGCATCATGGACGAAGTATTCCGGCGTCACGGCTTCTGATAAAGCTTAAAAGGCATCTGCGAATCAAATTAAACGCAGATGCCTTTATTGTGCTTCTCAGCCCTGTTTTTCCATGTATGCGATCATTGCTTCAGCAGTGCGCTTTGCTTCATCTGCCGCCGCAACGACGGTCCGTGAACCATGTACGACATCGCCTGCCGCAAAGACGCCCGGCCGTGTGGTCATTCCGTTTTCATCGGTGATCAGCAGGCCTTTTTCATTTCCTTCCAGACCATGTGTGGTCAGGATCAGCTTGTTCTTCGGTGCCTGCGATACTGCCAGGATCGTAGAATCCGCATGAACCTGCACCGGTTCTTCCTCATAGCCGACGACCTGATTGTCATCATCAAACAGTGCAATTCTAAACACCGGTCCTTCCTCGGTGATCTTTTCGATCGCATGGCCGAAGACGAACTCTGCTCCATCCAGCCGTGCATAATCCACTTCGTGCTCGCTGGCAGCGATTCTTCTGGAACGTGCATACAGCGTTACATTTTCCGCACCATGCCGCAAAGCCGTACGGGCAACGTCCATCGCGACATTTCCCATACCGATGACGGCTACGCTTTGTCCCAGACGGAACGCTCCCGGATTTGCCAGATACGAAATACCGAAGTGTACGTTCGGATAACTTTCTCCTTCAATACCCAGATTCTTCGGACGCCATACACCGGTGCCGATAAAGACGGAGGAATATCCATCCCGGAACAGATTATCAATGGTCAGTGCTTCACCCAGCGCGGTATTGGGACGGAACTGGATATCCAGCCGGTCAAGGATCTTGCGGTATCTGTCCAGGATCGTCTTGGAAAGACGGAATTCCGGAATACCATATCTGAGCATTCCGCCGATATGATCATTATCATCGAAGATCGTTACATCGTAGCCTGCCTGTGCCAGGACGACCGCTGCCGTCAGACCGGCCGGCCCGCTGCCGATGACAGCTGTGCGCTTTCCCTTCTTTTCCGGCTTTTCAAACCGTACACGGTCCAGATAGGCATCGGAAACGAAACGTTCAATACTGAAGAACGATACCGGGCTTCCCTTTCTGCCCAGTACGCAGTGTCCTGCACACTGTGCCTGATGATCGCAGACAATTGCACAGAATACAGACATCGGATTATTTTCGAATAACTGCTTTCCGGCATCCATCAGTTTGTTTTCTTTGAATTTCTTGATCACCTGCGGAATCGGTGTGTGGATCGGACATCCTTTCTGACACATCGGCACCTTGCACTGCAGGCACCGGTTTGCTTCATTCATTATGACAAGAGCCATGGTTACCTCCCTGTTTCTACCATAAAATTTTAGCGGTCAATTTGTACGTATACCATGGACAATCACAACTACTTTATGGCATTTTCGTCCTGATTTTCTTCTTCTTCGGCATAATCGTATTGATCTGCCAGTGTGTGCGCATGCAGAAAAAACATGCCCAGCGCTATCATGCACACCAGTTCACCTGCTATTCCGCATACGAATGCACTTACCGCCAGGATGACGCATGCCGACACGATCCTGCGCCGGGCAAAGAAATACCCTGCCGCAATGCCCGCCATGACCATGAACAGGATTCCTGCAAAAACAGCCAGCTCACTGCCCTCTTTTGCAAGAAGCCAGCGCATCATTCCAAACCAGAGAAATGCCTTCATCTCTTACTCCCACTACAAAGAAACATAGAAGACATCCTGTCCTCTCTGCATCGATTAACCCTTGAGACCTTCTTCCTGTCTCTGCATGTTTTCTACGACAACATCGTAGATATCACCGATCGACTGTCCATATTCCAGAACAAGCCACGGCTCATTGGTATGGAAATGGATCTTGATCAATGTATCATCACCGACGACCAGCAGGCAGTCGCCTTTGAAGTGTTCTGTTATATAATCATGAATTTCATCTTCATCGAGGTCTTCTCCCTCGATCAGAAGCTGGGTATCAAATTTGAATTCCAACTGTGCCATAGTTAACCTCCACTAACGCTATAGATTCTAACACATTCTGGGCCTAAGGCAACTCTCAATCATCGTAGCGGAAAACCGGTACATTGACTGTTTCCGGATCACTTTTGCCATCCTCACCAAGCTGTGCGATATCCGGCAGTTCATCGTCATCCGAAAGATCTTCCGGGAATTTCAGGTCGATCGTATCGACTTTTACATTCTTGGAAGAATCCGGTCCGTCAAAGTCCAGGAACAGATCATCTGTATCACCGATCACGAAATCATCGGTCAGGCTGAAGTCATCGCTGTCTTCCGGGAATGCGATCTCTTCATCTGCCAGCAGCTGCAGATTGCCGTCTGCTGCAGGAGCAGTCTCTGCGGCTGTTTCCGCAGCCGTTTCTTCCTGCGGCTGTACGGATGCAGGTTCTTCCACAGTTGCTTCGTCAATGACTGCTTCTTCCGCCTTCTTTGCGAATTCCGCATAGTCTTCTTCCTGTGCCTTGCGCAGACGGATCGCCATGTATTGTTTGCCTGGAAGTTCCACACGGAACGCACCGTGATAGATTCCCTGTGTCACGATCTTCATATTCCATGTATCGATCACTTCAGCAACGAAGTCCGTCGTATCATCGATGTGGAAATCACGCCAGGACGGACGCATGAAGCTGTAATAGAAGAGATACATGGACTTTACAGACTTGCTCCATTCGTTTTCCGGAACAGCGCATACGTCATCCCAGTTCATAGACATCGGTGCAAGACCGCTGCCCGGCACTTCATCCAGCACATCCAGAAGCAGCTCAAACCGCTTCCAGCTTTCTCCATGCAGTGTTCCGCCATGCGACCACCAGAGTTTGTCATCGTCACTCAGATATGTTTCACCATGCCCCGGGTAACCGCCGCGCACAGCCGTTTCCCAGAATCTCCGCAGCATTTCTTCCGGCGTAATGCTGCCCCAGCCATACGGCAGGTTTCCTTCGTATGCGATCTCATCCATCAATACCGGCTTATGGAAGCGCGCACGCAGTTCATCGGTGAGTTCTGCGCCTTTGTACAGATCGATCCGCTGGAAGGATACATGTGTGATCCACGGACGGCTGTGATCAAACATCAGCCTGCAGTTATGAATGGAACGCAGATGTCCGTACGGATCCTTCTGCACCAGTGTATTGCCGAAGCGTTCCCAGTCTTCCGTTGTCTTGGCAGTCATGAGATCGTATTCATTTGCCAGGCTCCACCATACATTGGCAAAAGCAGAGAAACGTGCTGTCACATAGCGCCAGTACAGATCATCCTGTTCTTTTGTCATTGTGCTGAATCCCCAGCGGTCATACGGATGCATGAGGATCAGATCTGCCTGCACACCGATCTCACCAAGTTTGCGGATACTGTCTTCCACATTCTGGAAGTAAGCCGGCACAAAACGTGTATAGTCGAAATTGTTTTCGTCCTTCTTATTGAAGTATTCCATGAAATTCTCTGCAGTAAGATCTGCCGTATCGACCGGTGTTCCTTCATACGGGAACACAGTCGGATCTTTCAGATTCCATACATAATGTTTCGGGAACACGCAGAAGCGGATCTTATTGAAGCGTGCTTCCTGCAGATACTTCAGTGTTTCAGCCTTTGTATCGTCATCCTGCAGATGCCATACATATGCCGTTGTTCCAATTGGGTGGAATGGCGTGCCGTCTGCGTATGCAAAATGATATACATCATTCACATGGACCGGACCATGCTGTCCTTCATCCGCATCGGTCACGTAGAAATAACCCGACATCGCATCGGATAAAAACGACGCCCGGATCACATACGAATATTTTCCGGTGTACGAAGGCATGAAGCGGATCCGGTAAATACCATCCCCGTCGTAGAAGCCTTCCACGACCTTACTTTCTTCTTTTCCGGAGAAAATTCCTTCCAGATGCTGTTCCGTAAACGGATTGCCTTCGGACGGACCAGCCAGACTGAGTTCAAACACACCCCATTTTTTAACTTCCATATTATGTACCGGACTCATATCTCATGTACCCCCTGAATTCATACAGGCATATTATACCAAAGAACGTTTAATATTGCTCAATTGGCTTTCTTTCTGCTTTGAGATTGTGCTGCTTCAGGGATCTTTCCTGCATACATGCACCGATTTCTTCCAATGTGACGCCTTTTTCCACCAGCAGCACGATCAGATGATACAGCAGATCATTGACTTCCCCGATCAGTTCTTCTTTGTCATCGTGCAGCGAAGCAATGATGACTTCTGTGCTTTCTTCCCCGAATTTCTTCAGGATCTTATCCAGTCCCTTCGCATACAGATAGGCTGTATAGCTTCCTTCTTCGGGATTCTGTTTCCTGTCTGCAGCGATCGCATATAATTCTTCCAGTTCTTTCACAGGATCTCTTCTCCTTCCAGTGTCCGATAGAAGCAACTGTATTTGCCAGTGTGGCAGGCCGCTCCATCCTGATGCACTTTCAATAACAGCGTATCCCCGTCGCAGTCTACGAGGATCTCTTTGACATGCTGGTAGTGTCCGCTTGTCTCTCCTTTCATCCAGAGTTCATTGCGGGAACGGGACCAGTAGACTGCCTTGCCGGTCTCAATGGTTTTCTGCAGGCTTTCTTCGTTCATATATGCCAGCATCAGTACCTGTCCGCTTTCTGCATCCTGGGCGATGCACGGCACCAGACCGTTTCCTTTTTCGAAATCAATATGAATCATAGGCGTACCGGGATCCCCCTTTCTCTGAGATACTGCTTAGTCTGTCCCACCGTGAGTTCTCCATAATGGAACAGACTCGCTGCCAGAGCCGCATCCGCCGCATCTTCTTCAAATACTTCCGCAAAGTGGGCAAGACTTCCGCATCCCCCGCTTGCGATGACCGGCACCGATACAGCATTGCGCACTGCCTTCAGCAGCGGAATGTCATAGCCTGCCTTTGTGCCATCTGCGTCCATGCTGGTTAACAGGATCTCACCTGCACCAAGTTCTGTGCCTTTCTTTGCCCATTCCAAAGCATCAAGACCGGTATCGATCCGTCCGCCGTTGATCACCACATTCCATCCTGTGCCGTCACTGCGCATGCGTGCATCAATGGCCAGCACGACGCACTGATTTCCAAAGGCGGCCGCACCGTCTTTGAGCAATTGCGGATCGCGTACGGCGGCACTGTTGAGTGAGCACTTGTCCGCACCGGCCCTCAGCATGCGGCGCATATCATCGACCGTGCGGATCCCGCCGCCGACCGTAAAGGGAATGTAGATGGTCTTTGCGACATCACGGACGACCTGCACCATGGTTTCACGGCCTTCGTGTGTCGCGGTAATATCCAGGAAGACCAGTTCATCTGCACCCTGCTCATAATAGCGGCGTGCCAGTTCGACCGGGTCGCCGACTTCCTTCAGACCGACGAAGTTAATGCCTTTGACCGTCTTGCCGTCCCGTACATCGAGGCACGGAATAATGCGTTTTGTTAACATGACTTCCTCCTGCACCAGGCAATGGCTTCCGCCAGATCCAATGTACCGGAATAGACCGCCTTGCCGGTGATCGCGCCATAGATGCCAAGAGCTTCCAATTGCTGTATATGCGAAAGATCCCGCACACCGCCGCTTGCGATCAATTGCAGCGATGTCTGCTTCTGCAGCTCTTCCAGCATAGTCGTATTGGGACCGTTGAGCGTACCGTCTTTGGAAATATCCGTCACAATAACCGTACGCACGCCAAATTCTTCCATCCTGCGGGCAAGATCGATGTAGGAGATCTTTGAGACCGTCAGCCAGCCGCTGCCGGCTGCGAAGCCGTCTTTGCAGTCGATCCCGACAGCGATCTTTTCGCCATAGCGTGCTGCGGCTTCCTGTACAAGCGAAGGATCTTCCAGCGCTGCTGTACCAAGGATCACCCGGGCTGCACCGGCTTCCAGATACCGCTCAATATCTTCCATTGTCCGGATCCCGCCGCCGACTTCCGCCGGCATATTCACCGCCGCAATGGCTTCTTTGATCGTTTCAAAATTCCTGCGGCTTCCATACCGTGCCCCGTCCAGATCCACCAGATGCAGAAAGTCTGCACCAAGTGCATCGAAGCGCTTCGCCGTATCCAGCACACTGTCCGCCACGACCGTCTTTTCTTCGAAGCGTCCCTGAAACAGACGGACCGGACGTCCGTCCATAATATCAATTGCCGGCAAAAGAATCATGCGAATTCCTCCGTATAATAGCGCAGGATCGCCAGTCCGTCCGGTCCGCTTTTTTCCGGATGGAACTGGGCACCCAGCACATTGTCTTTTCCAACCAGTCCGGGTATGGTCATCGTTCCGTATTGCGATACGGCAATGCGGTCTTCTTCCCGGCAGTCTTTTGCATAATACGAATGCACATAGTATACATACGGATCGTGTCCCAACTTTTTGCGCAATGGATGATCACCGGTGAATTCCAGCTGGTTCCAGCCGATCTGCGGAATACGCACCGCCGTATCTTCCATACGGACAATATGCCCTTTCAGAAAGCCGAATCCTTCCGTCTTTCCGTTTTCTTCGCTTTCTTCAAACAGCATCTGCATGCCCAGGCATATTCCCAATAACGGCTTCCCTTCACTGACCATCTTCTTTACCGGGGCATACAGACCTCTTGCCTGTATGTTTTCCATGCAGTCACGAAATGCGCCGACACCCGGCAAAATCAGCTTTGTGCACTTCTGCAGCACGGCGATATCATCCGTGATCACATTTTTCTTCTGCAACAGATCCAGTGCATTCTGCACGCTCTGCAGATTGCCCATGCCATAGTCAATGATCCCGATCATTCCAGCATCCCCTTGGAACTTGGTATGGCGGTGCCACTCACCAGCACGGCCTGCTTCAGCGCTCTTGCCAGTGCCTTGAAGATGGCTTCTGCCTTATGGTGGTCGTTTTCCCCATAGAGCACATTGACATGCAGGGTGATGCCCGCCGCAAAGGCAAACGCACGCAGGAATTCCTGTACCATTTCCGTTGACATTGCACCGATCTGTTCCCGGCGGAAGTCGCAGTGGAACACCAGATACGGACGTCCGCTGATGTCCAGATCTACCACTGCCAGTGTTTCATCCATCGGCATCCGGAAGCTTCCATAGCGCGTAATGCCGCGCCGCTCTCCAAGACACTGTTTCATTAACGTGCCCAATACGATTCCGCAGTCTTCGATCGTATGATGATCGCATACCTGCAGATCGCCTACTGCTTTCAGATCCAGATCAAATCCGGAATGAAAGGCAAACAATTCCAGCATATGATCGAAGAACCCGATCCCGGTCGATACATCTGCCCTGCCATTTCCTTCCAATGCAAGTGACGCAGTAATATCTGTTTCTTTTGTCGTGCGTGTCAGCTGTGCTTCCCGTTTCATCGTATCTGTTCCTCCACGGTCTTTAACACTTCCATGATCAATTCCATTTCTTCTTCTGTACCGATCGTAATGCGGAATGCATCTGTACCGGCATAATTGCGGATCACGATATTCTTTTCGGCAAATGCCGCAAGCAATTGCTCTTTGCATGCACTTTTCCCATACAGGAAATTTGCCTGGCTTGGATAGAGATGCACGGCAGTCAGATCTTTTGCCTGTTCATACAGTGCATGACGGCGTGCTTTTACTGCTTCTGCATACTGCAGCAATTCCTTCGCATGGGATAAAACGATCGAAGCCGCCTTCATACTGAAGGAATTCAGTGCATACGGCACATAGGCTTTGCGCAGCTCTTCCGCATTGTCTGCAGCACACACCAGGAACCCGGTGCGCAGACCGGCAAGTCCATATGCCTTGGACAATGTCCGGGTCACATAGAGATTGGCATAGTCTTCCGTCAGATATACACAGCTTGGTACATCTGCGAATTCAATATATGCTTCATCGATCACGACCGGCATCTCCGGGAATGCCCGCACGATCTGCAGGACCTCATCATTCTCCAGGCAGATCCCGCTTGGATTATTGGGATTGGAGAACAGGATCATGGAAATATCCTGTTCTTTTGCCCATGCAATGAAATCTTCGACATGGAAATCACCGGTAAGATCAATGGGATATTTGCATACCGATGCCCCATAGGAAGAGGCATAGTAATCGTACATGGAGAAATCCGGATCCAGTGTTGCAAGTGCCTTCCCCGGTCCAAGGAACGTACCGATCAGATAGCCAAGGATCTGATCGGAGCCATTGCCGGCCAGCAATTGTTCTTTCCGGACACCGATCGCTTCTGCATATGCTTCGCGCAGTTCATTCTGCAGGCTGTCGGGATAGCGGTGAAAGGCAATCTCACCAAGACTGTCTGCGATTTCCTGCACGATGGCATCATCCAGCGGCAGGGAGCGCTCATTGGCATTCAGCAGGATCCCTGTCTGTACATGCGTTTCATACGTTGTCTTCATGTCTGCTCCTGACCAGCACGGCATTGGCATGCCCATGCAGATGTTCCTGTTCTGCCATTGATTCAATATACGCTGCGCCCTTGTCCAGTGCTTCTTTTGTATAGTGCAGGAAGGATGACTTCTTGATAAATGCATCGACGCCCAGTGCACTGGAGAAGCGCGCTGTTCCGCCGGTCGGCAGGACGTGGTTGGTGCCGCCATAGTAGTCACCGATGCTTTCACATGTATAGTAGCCCATGAACACACTGCCGGCATGACGCACCCGGTTCAATACCTTCATGGGATCTTCAATCATCAGTTCCAGATGTTCCGGCGCAATGGCATTGGAGAATTCAATACACTCTTCGATCGTATCGCACACGATCGCTGTTCCGTATGTCCGGATACTTTCTTCGGCAATAGCCCGCCGCGGCAGTGCAGCCAGCTGTTTTTCCAGCTCTTTGTTCACGGCATCCAGTACATTGCGGTCCGTCGTCAGCAGGATCGCACTTGCCATTGGATCGTGCTCTGCCTGGGACAGCAGATCGGCTGTCACATAGACAGGATCTGCCCCGCTGTCTGCGATCACCAGGATCTCGCTCGGTCCGGCGATCATATCGATATCGACCTTTCCAAATACCAGTTTCTTCGCCGCTGCCACATAGATATTGCCCGGGCCGACGATCTTATCGACCGGACGGATCGTTTCGGTCCCGTATGCCAGCGCACCAATTGCCTGTGCACCGCCGATCTTATAGATCTCATCAACACCTGCCAGTTTTGCGGCAAATGCAATATTGGGATGGATAGAGCCTTCTTTGTCGGGCGGCGTGACCATGACGATGCGCTCGACACCTGCCACTTTGGCAGGAAGTGCATTCATCAATACGCTGCTTGGATACTGCGCACGTCCGCCCGGCACATAGATGCCGATGCTGTCCAATGGCAGTACTCTTTGTCCCAGATATACACCGTCTTCTTTCTGCAGCAGATAGGAGTTCTGCTTCTGTGCCATGTGGAAGTACAGGATATTCTCTTTTGCTTTCTGCATCGATTCCATAAAGAACGGATCGCATTTGGAGGCAGCCTGTGCCAGTTCTTCTTCCGTCACCCGCCACGATGTCATTTCAATGCCGTCAAACTGTCTGGTATAGCGGAAACATGCGGCATCTTTTTCTTTTTTGACTGCAGAGAGGATATCCATGGCTGCGTGCATGACAGAATCCGGAATATCCGTCATCCGGCTGTCAAGGAATTCCCGCAGCTGTTTTGTATTATTCGGACTGATTTCTCGAAGCATTCTTCTGTACGATCCTTTCCAGATCCTGCAGTAACTGCATGACCTCTTTTTTCTTCATTTTGAAACTGACTTTATTGACGATCACACGGGCGCTGACTTCCGCCACGGTATCGTATATGACCAGGCCGTTTTCACGCAGTGTCGTCCCGGTCTCGGTAATATCCACGATGCCATCGCATAATCCCAGCAGCGGAGACAGTTCCACCGATCCGTCGATCTTGATGATCTCTGCATCAAGACCTTTCTTCTGGAAGTATTCCTGGGTGATCTTGGGATATTTGGTGCCGATGGTAATATGACCTACCTTGTGCAGCGGATTTTTGTCCTTGAGTCCTGCCACGACGAAGCGGCATTTCCCGCATTCCAGATCCAGCATCTCATAGTAGTCTTTTCCGCCTTCCATTAATGTATCTTTTCCGACGATCCCGACATCTGCGACACCATGTTCGACATAGGTGATGCAGTCATTGGATTTGACCAGGAAATACCGGATATCTTTCACGGTATCGGCAATGACCAGTTCCCGATTCTTATGGATGACCCCGTCCACACCATAGCCGCATTCCTTCAGCATATCTACGGTCGTCTTTTCCAGACGTCCCTTTGTCAGAGCAATTGACAAACTCACAGGATCACCTCCACATCTTCCACGTCCCCGCATACCAGCTGCACCAGCCGCTCTTTGCGCAGGTCCTTTGCCAGCTGATACGCTTCTTTCAGCTTGTTTTTCGGGAAGCGGACAACTGCTTCTTTTTCCACGGTTACGCTGCATACATCCAGCAGAAGGTCCAGCTTGACGCCAAACCCGCATGCCGGCATTGGTCTGCCCAGTTTATCGAACAGTGCATCATAGCGTCCTCCGCTCAATACGCCAGACCCTACCCCGGTCACATAGCCTTCAAAGATAATGCCGGTATAGTAGTCCAGACGCGGTGCCTTGCCGAGATCAAACTGGAATTTTCCTTCATATCCCATTGCATTCAGGATATCCTGCAGCTCTTCCATCTTCTGCAGAATGGCTTTTAAAGACGGTGCGAAACATACCGCTTCGGCTTCCTGCAGTGCATCTTCCCCGCTGCACCAGGGCAGCCGCATGAAGAATGTACGGGCATCTTCGGAAAGATCCAGCGTATGCAGGTATTCTTTCAGTTCCACCATGGATTTGCGGTCGATCAGGTCTGCACACCGGTGTCCTTCTTCTTCCGTCAGATGTGCTTCTTCACATGCTTTCTTGATGAATTCCACATTGCCGATTTCCAGCGTAGAGGACTCTGCCCCGATGGCTTCCATCACATCGAGCGCACATGTGAGCACTTCCGGATCACTTGCCTCATTCAGTCCGATCAGTTCGATTCCACAGTCGGTTACTTCATTGCGCTTTCCGGCAAACGACTTGCGTACTTTGTATACGGAAGAGCAATAGCGGAAACGGAACGGCGGCTCACTGTTGGCATATTTCGTCGCGCACACACGTGCGATCGGCAATGTCATATCCGTCCGCAGTGCCAGTAACATCCCGTCCTGATCAACGAATTTGTACAGTTCTTCTTCTTTGAGTGACGGAAAGACACTGGCATAGGTCGAATAGAATTCGATCAGCGGCGTATCGATCGGCCGATAGCCGTAGGAAGCGTAGACTGCTTCAATGCGGTCCTTCAGTTCCTGCTTTTTCAGACAGTCTTCCATCAATGTATCATGCATGCCGGACGGCAGCTGGATCTGTTTCATGCGTCCTCCTTGTAAAAAAGACATCCTGCATCAGGACGTCTTCATCAACGTGGTTCCACCCGAATTCACCATACCCTCACGGATACAGCCTTACGAAGTACGATCATACTCCTCTGCGTTAACGGGCAGTCCGTCCTCCCCTACTGCATGTTCAGGAAGGAAGCTCCGGGATGTGTGTTCAGCTGTATTCAGTCACTTCCTTTCACCCGCCGGAAGCTCTCTTAGACATCCTTACTGCCTACTTTTTCCCTTCTTCGCTTTTTATGTCCTTATGATAGCGATAGTGAAAATGCTTGTCAATCTCAATGATATCGTTTTCATTTTATGTAAATATTTTCAAATATGATGGACTTTCTTCAGCACAAGCCGGATTCCCATCAATACCAGTGAACCGGCACCGGTGAGTATTCCCCATGGCAGTGTCGGCGGCACGTCTTCTTCTGCAATATGCTTTGGCAATAACTGTTTTACCGGATCTTTTTTCCATACAACGGATACTGCAGGACACTCCTGCGGCTTTTCTAACGGAATCTGTATTTCTACCGGCGCTGCCGAATAGCCGGATGGTGCCTCTTTGATGCGGATCGTGATTGTTTCACCAGCCGGGATCCCGTCAATGCGGTGATCTGTTTCCATCGTTGTCCATGTATTATAGACGGTCTCATCCTGTCCCACTGCCTGCAGGACTGCCTCCTTTACGGCATCACCTTCCTCCGTCTTCGACGTCACAAAGAGGGCTGTTGCGGTATGATACCGCTGTATCTCATAGACATCTTCTTTCGCAATGGTGAGCGATATCCCTTCTGTATCGGGATAGAGACCTGGCGTACAGGTCTCCTGCATGATCACATAGCTGCCGTCTACGATCTGCACTGACGCTTCCTCCCGATCCTGAAAACGCAGTTCTGCCGGATTGGCATAGATGTCATATGCCGGCTTCCCATCTGCTTCATATACCGTCCAGGATTCCTCTGCTTTGCGTCCGTCGGTATCGATCCGCATCGTCAGCGTGCTGTAATGGCGGTCGTGCAGCACCACCTGCAGATCTTCTTTCTGATCCGGTATCACCACCCGGATGTCTTCACTGTCCCGCAAATGCATGGGAGCTGACATGGCCTGACGGACCGTATATGTCTTCCCATAGCGCAGTACATCTTCCTGAAAGCGTACTTCTCCGTTTGCCGGCACTGCCTGTGCCAGTATCTTTTCTCCCGCTTCATCCAGCAATTGCACCAGTCCTCCGGACAGCAGCTGCTCTGTCCCGCTTTCTTTGACCAGAACAGAGAGCCGGATCGGTTCTGCATCTGCCTGAACGATCTTTTCTGCTTCCCCGTTGACATCGATGCGTATGGTCCCATGGATCGGATAATACCCTTCCGGCACCTGATCACACTTCCACCAGTACGATCCAGGCAGAAGAGCGACTCCCGCCTTTGACAGCCATGCATTCTTTCCATAGAGATCACTTGCTTTCCGTACGCATTCTTCTTCCAGATACAGCTGTCCTTCCATACTCCCTGCATATACATGCGTAAACGGCAGACAGCGTATCTCAGCCGCAAAGTCATCCCCGCTTTCTTCGCTGTACCATTTCGGGATATGAATACGGGCAAAACCAGCCGGAACATACTGTCCCGCAATGCCTTCCAGTGTAAAGGTATAGACACCACCGGCCAGTAATCCCTCTGCCAGGACCGGCTCTGTATTGCTTTGCAGGCGCATCACTTCATTGCCTTCTTCATCCCGCACTGCGATCGTTCCCCCTGCAATGTACGTTTCACTTCCTTCCTGCACCAGTGACACCCGCACAGTAAACGGATGCGCCTGCAGTTTTACCGCTGCTTCCTGGGGAAGTGTTTCTGCATAGGTAAATGTCAAAGGCGGAATGGGAAAGAAACCGGGCTTTGGATCGGCTTCCAGTGTGATCGTTTCTTTCCGATGTCCGGGAAGAAGCACATCTTCATCTGCCTTCAGATCCAATACTTCCTCCGTATCCTTTCTTCTGACATGTACGCTGCAGTCGGTATCTGCAGAAAGATGCAATACCACCGCTTCTTCTTTGATATCTTCTTTCCGCTCTTCTTTTTCCTGAATCACGATTTCTCTGGCACCAGTCCATTGGTAAAAGCTGTCAGGAATTTCTTCCTGCTTCAGCCAATACGTGCCGGGATACAGAAGATATTCTTTCTTTTCGCCCGCCTTGAAGCGGACTTCTTCCCCATGTACATCCGCCGCTGCCTTTTTGCATTCTTCCTCTGCATAAAGCCCATACATACTGCCGGTCTCTTCATTGCTTTCCGGGATCCACCTGCCGGTCCATGCCAGTTCGATCATCTTTTTCAGATCCTCCTGCGGCTTTGTCTTCGGCAATGTCAGCTGCTCGTCCCGTATCACGCAATACGGGATCTCTTTTTCCAGAACAATGGAATAGGTTTTTCCGGCTTCCAGTTTTTCAATGGGAAACGGGTCATCTTTCTTCCATGCGGCAGATATCTTCCCATCCTCTTCCCGAATCTGAAATGTCAGATCCTTCCACTCTTCTTCCCCCTCCGGCAGCACCACTTCCGTTTCGATCGTCATCGCATTCTGCACCAATGTACCGCCACTGGATCCTTTGGGAATCGATGCAATCACCGGATACCTGCCGGTGACCGGCTGACTTCTGATATAAACAGACCGTTCTGCTTCAAAGCGGTATATTCCATCTTTTTCTGCTTCGATGCACAATGGCTTTCCTTTATCGTCTTTACAGACTTTTGTACATTCGGCATCTTCATAGACATCCAGTTTCAGATCTTTCACCATCTCATCCTGTTCATCCAGGATGCGGATCTCAATCGGTTCTCCCGCCGGCTTTTCGGTTTCCTGCACATTTCCCAGTACAATTGCAATCATGATCATTTTCCATACCATATTCCTGCCCTCCTTCGGCCATATATACACGGCTGCCGCGTCACTTCCCCGCACAGGCATCAAAAAAAGAGAGATTTTTTCTCTCTTGTCGTTGGCATGGACAGGCTTTTTTCTTCAGCCGTTCATGCACAGAAGTGCGATCATTTTATACCAACCCTCTTTTGCCTCTTTGCAGATGGGAAATACCGGATAGCAGTGAAACATGCCCTCCCCGACGATCATCTCATACGGCACATGGTATTTCTGCATTGCTGCTTCAAATGACGGTGCAAAAGCATATAGGTTTTCATCACTGCCATAGATGAACGTCACTTTCGGACAGCCGGTAAAATCTCCTGTCTGCAGATAGATCATATACTCCGGTACAGACGCATCCCCATATCGCATGATCTCTTCCGCCGTAAGCATATACTCTGCCGAGATCGCGACATCTTTTTCATCCAGGTGCTTCATCCTGTCTTTTTCTTCCTGCGTCAGTGCACAGGTGCCTGGCGAAATGGCAAGAATATAACCCGGACGGGGAAGATCGATCTTCTCCGAATTCATATAGGCAATCATGCCCAAAGCAAGATTACCGCCGGAAGACGTCCCCAGCACGGATATATCTTCCGCCGCATAATCCGCCAGCATCCGCCTGTATGTTTCCAGAATCATGGCATATGCTCTGGTGAGCGGATACTCTGTACATAATGGATAATACGGCACAAACAGATCCATGCCGGTCTGTTTGGCAACTTTGACTGCTTTGCGAATGGAACCAGGACGGGGCGGGCTGACCATTCCGCCGCCAATGATGAAAAGATTTGCTTTCCTGGCTTTTTCCGGATGACGGATCCACAATACCGGACAGCCCTCTATGGTAAGCTGTTCCACTTTGACTTTGTTATCATGGATCACTGGGATCCTGTTTTTCGCATTTGCTTTCCGTTTGATTTCCAGGATCTCCTGCATGGATTTCGCTGACTGTTTTTTCAGACCGGCCAGTTTGACTGCATCTTTCAAAATCGTATACGTCAATGACATATCGTTCTCCTTTGATCTCCTTCAGTATAAACAAACCATTTCTGATTCATGAGCTCATACTGAAAATGGACTATTTCAGAACAGTCTCTGCCTGTTTTGACAAAAAAAGAGTCCCTGCAAAACTGCAGGAACTCTGATCACAGTGATCAGCGAATGCCGTAAGATGCCATGATCTTGTCAAACTCTGTACTGTTGGCAAAGCCTCTCATGACATCATCTCTGGATGTGCCGTTTCTGAGACGGTTCATCCAGTCATTGTATCCGCCGGTATCCGGCTCACGACCGAGGAATGTACGATACAGTGTGCGTACATACTGATCGTTCGTCGTATTCTTCATCATGTATTCCGGGCTGTGGAAGAAGCCGTTTGTAGCGGTATTGATCGCGGCCTGTTTCTTATTCGAAGCATTCAGAATTCTTCCGCACCAGTCATTCAGTCCGCCCACTTCTGCTTTTCTTCCCAGTACTTCTGTATAGCAGCGGGAAACAAACATCGTGACACCCGGATTGCGGTCTCTCTGTTCGGTGCAGTTGATACTGCCCTGTACAACGCCATAGTCTTTGCAGATCTTTGCGAATTCCGCACTGCCGACAAATCCGCGCAGGATGAACAGTTTGGATACGCCGCCTTCGAGTTTCTCGACCCAGTTCTTCTTTCCGCCGGCATCGCTTGCACGGTTCATCATGACCTGATAGCACCGTTCCACATACTCTTCACTGGACAGATTCATATTGTTCATCTCTTTGCTGCAGAAGAAGCCGATAATGACATCCGCAGCAGTTTTCTTATGCGTCTTCAGTGCTGTTTCCCAGTTCTTCAGACCGCCTGCATCCGCTTCTCTGTTCATGCACTTCCGGTACAGGCGCTTGACAAAGAAACGTACTTTCAGTTCTTCCTTCAAAGCCACCAGACGCTCATATTCTTTCTTTGCGTCTTCATATGCCTTTGCTTTTTCCTGGTATGCCTTTTCAATGGCTTCGTATGCAAGCTGTGCCTTGTACGCTGCAGCATCTGCCTTTTCCTGCAGTGCTTTTGCTTCTTCGACTGCTTTCTCGGCAGCACGCACCACGGTGTAATAAATATTCAATGCTGCAAATTCATCATTCGGATCCAGATTCTCATAGGAATCTCTTTCCAGCAGTTCTGCCGCATGATCTGCAGAAGCCTGTGCCTTTGCTTCATCTTCCTGTGCCTTTGCCAGTGCGCTCTTTACTGCATCGAGCGTTGCCTTTGCAGCTGCATATTCCTGGTCTGCTTTGGCCAGTGCTTCTTCACAGCGCTTTGTTTCTTCCTTTGCATCTGCGAGTTCTTTGCATGCATCAGCTGTAGCATCATAGTCTGCCTGTGCTTTTGCCAGAGCCGCTTCAGCATCTTTGACAGCCTGTTCTGCTTCCGTCTGTTTGTCCTGTGCTTCTTTCAAAGCTGCTTCTTTTGCGGTCACATTTTCTTCGGCCGTCTTGCGTGCTGTTTCTGCATCTTCAACTGCCTGATCCGCATCCGCCAGCTTCTGCTCTGCTTCCTCAAAAGCAGCGTTTTTTGCATCGAGATTTGCTTTTGCTTCTTCTAATGCCTTGAGATACGGTTCCAGTGCGCTCTCCAGCTCTGCCAAAGCTTCTTCATCTTTTGCGATAGCTTCCTCTGCCGCAGCGATATTCTCATCGATTTCCTGAAGTTCTGCCTCAAGATCTGCAATGGTTTTGCCTGCTTCATCAACAGCCGTCTCGGCTTCGCTGACAGCAGCGGCTGCAGTTTCATCCGCAGTCTTTGCGTCGGCAGCCGCCTGTGCATCGGCATCGTACGCTGTCTTTGCCTGTTCTGCAGCTGCCTGCTTTGCACTCTCAGTTTCTGCAGCAGCTGCCTGTGCGCTCTTTGCATCGGCGAGTGCGTTTTCTGCTGCACTTACAGCTGCTTTTGCGGCATTGACGCGCTCATCGGATGCGGCTGCCTGCAGTGCTTCCAGTTCCGCTTTCTTTGCGTCCAGATCAGCCTGTGCATCGGAAACAGCCTGATTGACGGCATTGACATAGTCATCGACCATCTTCTGGTATGTATCCACATCCACGGCACCCTGTCCATACGAAGAAGTAAAGTGGAATGTCATGCCATGCGTGATCCAGCCTGTTGTATTGATCGCCGCTCCGGCCGCGATATACCGCAGGTTATATTCGTTTTCCGGGTTGGCGATGTTGGTGTAGTGGCCCGTTACACCCGTGCCATGACTGTCATAGATGTCTTTTTCTTTCCAATACCAGCCGTCGAACGGATCGCTGTAGCCCCATGCCAGATTCTCACCGACGCCATATCCCAGCTCACGCAGACCATGCCAGTGGCCGATGGTCTTGGCAGACATGTTGGTATTGACCTGTGAAATGGCCATCAGTGTGGAATGGACCTTTAACGGTGCCATATTCAGTTCGGTCTGGCTGATCAGTGTATTCACATTGGAACGTGTATACTCTGTGCCGTCAATTGTGATTGTATCCGTTCCCTGTGCATCCATCTGTGCCAGGATATCTTTATACTTCGCAAGTGATGCGACGTTGTTGGAATCCTGTGCACGCAGTTCATTTGCCTCTTTGATCAGGGTAATGGAATTCTGCAGATTCTCAAGACTAGTGGCATCTTTTTCTGCACCAATGTTCGTTTTTCCTTCTTCTACACCATTGTCATCTGCCCAGTGTTCAATGCCAAGATTGATCACTTTGACTGCTTCGCTTGCACCAATGCTTTCAAAGAATCCAATCGAACCCTTATTCAGTTTTTCTTCTGCTTCCGCAAGTGCTGCCTCCGCGTCTTTGACTGCCTGCTCTGCTTCGGCGATCTTCGCCGCTGCTTCTTCCTGTTCCTTTTCCGCTGCAGAAAGTTCATTCTGCGCTGCAGTCAGTGCTGCTTCGGCATCGGTAACGCTCTGATCCGCTGCTGCACGGTTCGCCGATGCTTCTTCCGCCTCTTTCACCGCTGCATCATACGCTGCTTTGCTTTCTGCTGCCTTAGCGTCCGCTGCCTGCTTCTGTGCCTCGGTTTCTGCTTTGTGCGCCTGTGCTTCGCTCAGTTTGCTTTCTGCTTCTTCTTTGGCTTTCTGTGCTTCGCTCAAAGCAGAAGTCTTTTCATTTTTCTGGCTTTCAAGAGAAGCCTTTTCCTCTTTCTTTGCAGCGATTTCATCGTTCAGACGATTTCTTTCCTCTGAAATCCTTGCGTTTTGGTAATTCTTTTCCTCTAATGCTTTTCCATATTCATTGAGAGCCGTTTCGTGCTCTGAGCGGGCCTGGTTCATTGCCTGCTGTGCTGCTTGATCCGCCTCGACGGCTTCTGCATATTCGGCTTCTGCGGCTGCCTGCTCTTCGTTTGCCTGTTTTGCGTCTGCTTCTTTCGCAGCCACATCTGCCTTGGCTTCATCCACAGCCGCATTGGCATCATCCAATGCAGTCTCTGCGTCTTTGACTGCCGCTTCTGCTTTGGCAAGATCTTCCGCTGCAGTAGGATATTTCTTCTCCAGCTCCGCTTCCTTTGCCTTTGCTTCATCCAGTGCCTTCTGGGCAGACTGCTGTGCTGCTTCTTTGTTAGCTAACGCTGCTTCCGCATCCTTGACTGCCTGCTCTGCCTGGGCAGTCTTCTCTTTGGCAGCAGCCAGCTTGTCATCTGCTTCTTTCTTATTATCTGCCAGTTTCTTATTCAGTGCGTTCAGTGCATCTTCTTTTGCACTTTCGGCATTGGAAGTGACTTTCGCTGCTTCTTCCGCTGCTTTCTTTGCCGTGTCGTTGGCTTTCTTTGCATCTTCTGCTGCAGAAGCCGCATCGTTCTTTTCTTTCTCTGCCGCTTCCATTGCCTGTCTGGCATCTTCGATCATTCCGTCGATTTCATCTTCTTCCGGATCATTGGGATCACCGGCTGTTAAAAGAATCTGTTCTTCTTCGGATGTGTCTTCTGCCCATACCGGTGTCAGCTGCAAGGAACCAAACACTGTAGCAACAGACAGTCCTACTCGTACCCATTGCGATAGTCTCATTTCATTATCCCCCTTCCGCTATTTGTACTAAGATTCCATACATCGTTATTATAGCAAATACATTTCATCCGCTTTCTCCCTTCTGTCTGTATATACCCAAAAATCTGTCATCCTCCCCTGCTCTTTCAGAAAATATTTTTATAGCACAAAAACAGACCACCTTCGGATGGTCTGCTGTATCTAGCTGATCTTGCGGTATCTTTGGTCCAGCATCTCAAACAGCTGATCACATGCCTTCTGCACTGCCAGTGCATCTCTGACCCAGACATACGGCTTCTCATTCATCTCGATCAGACGGCGCATTCTCCGGTTGTGACGGATGATCTTCCGATATACATCATTCAGATCACTGACTGCCCATTTCCCATCTCCGATCGGAAGCATCGGTCTTTCCCATGCCGGTATGACCGGTATGATCTTTACCAGCATCCATTCCGGATCCGGTTCATCTATGTTATGATCGAGCAGTTTTTTATCCTGGATCAGTTCCCGTATTGCTGTAGGACCGGTCGCGGTTTCTCCCGGACCTTTGTCATGGTCTCCCAGGTATTCGAGATACTCCAGATTCGTGAATACCTTCCCGTATGCCAGGCTGGGATCACCATTATCTTCCGGATCCAGCAGGACACGTGCCTGGTAATGCGCAATGGCATAGAGGTCTTCGGAAGACATATCCAGATATCTGCCTAGGCGCGTATCTTCTTTCTGCATTGCCAGTTCCGGGATCGTCGGCCACATCAGTTCGATATGTCCCATCTTCGATGCATTCTCCGGATTCTCCCAGTCCTCCATACGTCCGAATATTTCTTCATCGAACAATCCGCCGGCAAACGTCCGGTTGGTATCCATGTTCATGGTCATCGGCTTTGTGACTTCTCCGCCCGACCATTCCAGGATCATTTCCGGTGACAGCCTGCCTTCTTTTAGTGCTCTGTAGCGGTCCAGTTCCATTTGAGGCCTCCTTTTTCAGCACAACCATAGCATAGCGCGGGATGCCCTTCTGCGGGGGAGGTGATTACGTGAATGTCCCTGTTTCATATCGGATTTGGCATGTCTTCCACAGCATCCATCCTGCATAATCACGCATGAGAAATTTAAGATTTTTCGACGCTTTTTTATAAAAAAGCAAGAGTACTTAAAAAGTATCAAATAATCATCAAATGTATGATAAACAGCGAATTGATTACACGGATATCCGTATATTATTCCAAATTCATCATCTTCACCTACTCTTACATTTCTGTTACAATGTACCTATGAATACAACAGTTGGTGAAAAAATCAAGTACGCACGGAAAGCGTGCGGCGTAAATCGGAGCGCTCTTGGCAGAAGCGTCGGCACGATTTATCAGAGAATTCGTGAATGGGAGGACGGAATCAATCACCCGAAATATGGTAATGTAAAGAAGATCGCGGATTCACTGAAAGTTGATGTACGGTACTTCATGGATCCCGACATTATGCCGGACGATCTGAATATGTATATGCTGGAAACACAGGATTATATCGATGTCCGTCTGAATGAGCGCGCTGCAGCGTATGTACGCGCACTTGCCGAAGAGAAGAAAGTATCTGCCGGTGAGATCGTCAACGGCATTATTGA
This sequence comes from Solobacterium sp., assembly GCA_017539385.1. GTDB lineage: Bacteria > Bacillota_I > Bacilli_A > Erysipelotrichales > Erysipelotrichaceae > Bulleidia. The sequence continues at coordinate 28,525 of JAFYHC010000042.1, forward strand.
TAATTTGATGAAAGAAGAGGAGTTGAATAAGTGAACGGGATTCCGTTCACTTTTTTATTCCCCCAGCACCGGAAATATCTTTGCTCCGGTTATAATGAGTCTGGAGGATTCACTATATGAAACAATGGATTATTGGACTGGGCGGTATCGGCTGCCGTATCACATCCCGATACGAAGAACAGCATACCAATGCAGATACCGGTTATATATACATGGATATTGATCCATCCACGTTTCGCGGCTGGAATAAAGAGCACATACTGATGCCGCCGAGGCCCTCGGATACCGGGACCGGTGCCTATCCGGAGATCGGTGCAGCGGAAGTCATCGTTCCAAACAGTCCGCTGAGAAACGGGATGCTTGCACAATTGCGCAAAAGCCTGGAAGAAGATCCCCTCCTGCATATCATTTTTGTGACAACATCATTCGGCGGCTTCGGCAGCGGTGCCGTCCTGCCGTTAGCTTCCTCTGCATACAGCCAGATGAAATACGAATATCCCGCTGCTGAGATCACGATACAGATCCTTGCATTCAAGGAGAATCTGTACCGGGATTCCCTGCACGTTCCTTTTGGAGAACTGCAGACATTCCAGGCCAATACAGAGCTGCTGAAAGACACCTATCAGCGCATGGTGAAGCAGCAGCGTCTTCCCGAAGATCCTGTCTCATTCTGGATCATTTCAGACGAAGCCTTCATCGGAAAAGAAGAACAACTCATCGGTCAGCCGGATGTGTTCATCTTTGAATCCGCCGATGAGATCTCAGCCGAAGAGATCAGAGAAACATCACAGACACAGCAGCCCGCACCTGTCTATCCAAAGCCATACAAGGGAGACAGGCCCTTCCTCTTTGTCAGTTATGCACATAAAGATTCCGCCCGTGTGCTTCCCATCATACAGCGTCTAATGGCACAGGGATACCGTGTCTGGTATGATGCCGGGATCGATCCGGGGACCGAGTGGGATGAGATGATTGCGGAACAGATCGAAGAAAGCCGCATCTTCCTAGCCATGATGAGCGCAAATTATCTTTCCTCCTCCAATTGCCGGGATGAACTGTATTATGCACGGGAGATGGAGAAAGACAGGGCACTGATCTATCTGGAACAGGTCGAACTGGCAAGAGGCATGCGCATGCGTTTGTCCCGTACCCAGAATATTCATAAGTATACGTACACGGACGAAGAAGAATTCTACGCCAAACTATACGACACAAAAAAACTGCATCTTTGCAAAGAATGAAAACAGCGTATCGGATCAATGGGATCCGATACGCTGTCTTTTTCTTACAGATGCAGTACGCGTTCTTTGATTTCCTGGGTGCGTCCCTGGTTCCAGAACTGGGTGCCGATATAGCCGCATGTACGGCGTGCAACGTTCATCTTGTCCTGGTTGGTATTGCCGCAGTTGGGGCATCTCCAGATCAGTTTATGATGAGAATCTTCCACGATCTCGATCTCACCGTCATAGCCGCATACCTGGCAATAGTCGCTCTTTGTATTGAGTTCAGCATACATGATGACATTATAAATATGCTCCATTAATGCCAGAACTGCCGGAATGTTATTCTGCATATTCGGCACTTCGACATAGGAGATCGCTCCGCCCGGCGACAGGGACTGGAATTCCGCTTCCTTGGTCAGTTTGTCAAATGCATTGATTTCTTCGGTGACATGGACATGGTAGGAGTTTGTAATATAGTTCTTATCCGTTACGCCCTTGATAATGCCGAAGCGTTCCTGCAGGCACTTGGCAAAGCGGTATGTCGTGGATTCGATCGGTGTGCCATAGACAGAATAGTCGATATTCTCTGCCGCCTTCCACTTTGCACAGGCATCGTTCATTGCCTTCATAACAGCCAGTCCGAATTCCTTGCCTTCTTCGGACGTATGCGAGACGCCCAGCATACGGTATACGCACTCTGCCAGTCCGGCATAGCCAAGTGAGATAGTGGAGTAGCCGTTGTACAGCAGCGGGTCAATGACCTCGCCCTTGTCCAGACGTGCGATCGCACCATACTGCCATAAGATCGGAGCGACATCGCTTGGCGTACCAAGCAGATGCTCATGACGGATACGCAGCGCTCTGTGGCAAAGATCCAGACGCTCGTTCATGATCTGCCAGAAGCGGTCCATATCCCCTTCGCTGGAACATGCCACATCCACCAGATTCAGTGTTACAACACCCTGGTTGAAACGTCCATAGTACTTATGTACACCCGGTGTGTAGTTCAATGCCTTTTCCGGATTGCCGAATGTACCGGTATCGGTGAAGCGGTCCGGTGTCAGGAAGGAACGGCATCCCATGCAGCCATAGACATCGCCCTTGAGTTCCCGCATCATCTTTGCAGAAATATAATCCGGTACCATGCGCTTCGCCGTGCACTTTGCCGCAAGCACTGTCAAATCATAATATTTGGAACCCGGACGGATATTGTCTTCATCCAGCACATAGATCAGTTTCGGGAATGCCGGCGTGATCCATACGCCTTTTTCGTTTTTGACGCCTTCGATCCGCTGGTTGAGCATTTCTTCGATACAGATGGCCAGATCGTCACGCAGCGGTCCTTCTTTGACTTCATCCAGATACATATACACTGTCACAAACGGTGCCTGTCCGTTCGTCGTCATCAGCGTGATGATCTGATACTGGATCGTCTGAATGCCTGCCTTGATCTCATTGCGCAGACGCTTCTCAGCAATCTTTTCCATTGCTTCCTGAGATGCATCAAGACCTGCTTCTTCGAATTCTTCCGCTACCTGTTTTCTGTATTTCTGACGGGATACTTCCACAAACGGTGCAAGATGCGACAGTGTTACGGTCTGTCCGCCATACTGGTTGGATGCGACCTGAGCAATGATCTGTGTAGCAATATTGCACGCTGTCGCAAAGCTGTGCGGACGCTCGATCTTCGTTCCGGAGATGACCGTTCCGTTCTGCAGCATGTCCTCAAGATTGACCAGGCAGCAATTGTACATCGGCTGGGCAAAGTAGTCCGTATCATGGAAATGAATAATGCCCTTGTCATGTGCTTCACTGATCTCCTGAGGCAGCAGGAAACGGCGTGTGATATCCTTTGATACTTCTCCCGCCATATAGTCACGCTGGGTCGAGTTGACCGTTGGATTCTTGTTGGAATTTTCCTGCTTGGCTTCTTCGTTGTTTCTGCCGATCAGCGAAAGGATCTGCCGGTCGGTCGTATTGGCCTTGCGCACCAATGCACGCTCATACCGGTAGGTAATATAGTTATGTGCTACGGTATACGCCTTTTCTGACATGATCTCATTTTCGACCATATCCTGGATCTCTTCGACCCCTGCTGAGCGGTTCATGCGCCGGCAGCGGTCAGCGACCCGGTAGGTAATGCCAAGGATCTGTTCCTCGCTCATCTGCTTTCCGGCAGCTGTTGCTTCATTGGCCTTGCGTACTGCGTTTTCAATCTTTTTTGCATCAAAGCGGGCTTCTTCCCCGCTGCGTTTAATTACGTTCATCCTGTCCCCCTATATAAATAGTTGCATTTCCAACTATTTGCTTTCTGGTGCATATCGAATATACCTCTTTTTAAAAAGAAACGCAAGGAGACAGTTAAAAGAACAGCATACGGCCGATGCTGTTCTCATTCATTATGCAATTGGGTCAATATATCAGTTCGTGTAATTTTACAGTGCCTGCCAGCCATAATCACTTCGTTCCAATACGGTTAGCAGTAAAGACTTTATAAGCAGAAAAAGACATGGAACTCCCGTGTCAGGGCGGGCAAGAAGTCCATGTCTTTTATATAACTGTTATTTTTTCACGATCAGCCGGTTTATCCGGAATCGATTGAACCGGTACTGTTCTTTCCTGTTTTATTGTTCTTTCTGTTTCAGATATTGTGAACATGCCATCAGACCGCCCACAAACATATATTCGATGACATCATCGACTTTGACAAGTTCAGGAATATATTCCTCCTGGATGACTTCGGCGATCTTACGGCGCAGTTCTGCGGTATTCGCTACCATGTCGCAATAGATCACGATGCGCTGCGGATCCAGACTGGAAATAACAGAGATCAGATACTTGCTGACAAGTTCCAGTACGCCATCCGGTGTTCTGGCAAGATTTTCCGGGGCATCGCTGTATGACAGTATCTTATTGACATACTGCATCTCACCGGCAAGACTGTGGCTTCCCTTGATCAGTGCACCGTTTACAACGTTTCCTACGCCGGCCGTCCGCGCCGCACGGGGATGGAAATAGAACGACAGGCTGTTCACTTCCTTCTGCGTGCTGAAATAGCCAAGTGCCATCGCGTTGGCGTCGTTTTCAAATAAGAACGGGATCCCGTAGCGGTCTTCGAACCGTTTTCTGACATCGACGTTCCAGATATTGGAAGAACGGAATGTCAGATGTCCGTCATAGATGACACCGGGTGTATTCACGCAGATCAATTGCAGATCCGGCATGCGCTTGACCACGATGTCCAGCATATCCTCCAGGTCACGCAGGACGTATTTTTCCTTGATGACCTCGTCTTCAAACAGCACTGCCCCATGGTCATAGGCACGGAATACAATACGCAGTACGTTGTATTCCACGATGACCGAAAGCACCAGAATGCTGGGAAGCGTAAGGAATTCAAGTGTTTCTGCCGGTGTGCGCTGCCGTTTCATTTCCGCTTCTCTGCGCCGTTTTTCTTCCACCAGCAATGAAAACAGTGCCGATACGTCGTATGCCGCAAAGACAGACGCCGGTATCATCAATACCGTCTTATCTTTCAAAATCTCCCGCACACGCCATAACCGGAAACCGATCTGCGGCGCCAGCAGGATGATATCCGCATCAAAGGCACGCACATAGAGGTCGTTGTAGGAAACGGCCGAAAACGAATAATTCAATGACAGAAACTTTACGCCGCTGTTGAGCTTTTCCACAAAGAACGATGTTGTAATACCGCTGGAACAGCACAAAAGCACCTTGATCTTTTCTTCGCTCTTGAGCTTGCGAAGACTCTCTGTCATTTCCACAAACAGTTCTTTCGCATGTTCCAGATCATTCAGATCAAAATGCAGATAAAACATCGACTTTCCGTCCTTCTTCATCGTAATGCGCAGTTCTACGACCATGAAGTCTTTTAACGGATTGAACGTGATCAGTCCTTCCGCATAATCGGTATCCAGAACAACGTTCTGGTACCGGTTATTGTCATGCACATCGGTATATTGGGACAGAATATAGTCATCACTCTTTCTGGTCAGGATCCAGTCCAGGAATTCCTGCGCCAGTCTTTCTTTTACGGCATCTGCCATAGGTCCCCCTTACTTTCGGAACAGTGCCTCCATGACACAGTCCGCCATGGCTGTATAGCCTTCCAGTGACGGATGAAGATGATCCCCGCTGTCATATTCATTGCGGAAACATTCCGGATGTTCTTCATCCCGTACTGCTTTGTCGAAATCCACGCAGCCATCGAGCAGATCAGTGGTGCGCAGCCAGTCATTGAATTCGTTCTTCAGTTTTTCCCGGAAGTCCGCATAGGTGCGCCATCCGGCAATGGGTAGAAGTGTTCCCCCATATACAGCATACCCGCGTCTGCGCGCCTCTTCAATATATATGCGTGCATACCCGTCTGCCATTTCCGATGCTTTCGGCAGATCGGACCAGGGACGGAAGATGTTTGTTTCAATACCGACGGGATGAATGATATCGTTGATGCCATGCTGGATCAGCACCGTATCTGCACCGGCTGTTTCCATTTCCCGGGCAAAGCGGAATTCCCCTTTTCTTCCGTATGCCGCATAGGTAATGCACGAATATTCACGCAGGATGCGGGTGCCGCTGATGGCACGCCGAATGACTGCGACATCCCGGTGTCCTTCCTTCCACAGCATCTGTGCCAGCTCATCCGGCCAGTCCTGTGCCGTGATGGAATCCCCATAGCAGATAAATGCCCGGTTGGTGCTGTCGGTATAGATATCGATCGTATTCAGGAAGTAATACCAGTGGGTATTGCGTCCGTCATCGTTTTTGAAATCTGCCTGATCCCGGTAATTCCCATAGGCATAATAGCCCCGTGACAGACATCCGGTGATCAGTACTGCCGCATTCATATCGGTATAGTCTTCCATATAGAGAGATACGGAAAGATATTCCCCTGCCCGTACATCCATGGGAATGACATCACTGACGATTTCTTCTCCCGCCTCGATCGTCAGTACTTCTTCACCATCCCTGGTGATTGGGATCACGGTATCGGGATCAATGCGTCGCTTGCCTTCGCTGCGTGCAATGGAGGCGGTAAAATGCACCGCTTCACTGCCGCTGATATTGGAAAAATGCAGGCGCAGTGCAGAGCCGGAAAAGACCATGCGGATCGGATAGCGTACCGTCAGATTCTTTGCAAAATGCATTTCTGTCTGGTCATGGATGCTGGTGGCGTTGCCCCAGCAGGCGACCCATTTCTTATCGTTTTCCATGTTTTCTCCTTTATCCTGCATGGACCAGTGCTTCAATGGATTCAATGCGTCCAGCCAGCTCCCGTGCTGACATGCGCAGTGCCGCATGTGCAAAGGCTGCGTTCTGGATCAGTCCGTCCGAAGAAGCGACTGTCACCCGGTATTTCCCTTTCAGCTTATACGATAATTCTTCAATATAGGCATCTGCTGTCTGGTCGGTCCTTGTATAGACAACAGACATGTTTCCCTTATTGACGGTGGAACCGTAATTATCCCGTACTTTATAGCCGTCATAGACGAGTACGACCTTTTCTCCGGTATATCCCTGATAGTTGTAGATACGGTCCGTCAGTTTCTCTCTGGCATGGGTAATGTCAACTCTTGCAAGTTCTTTCAGGTCTTCCCATGCATAAATCATATTATACCCGTCGATCAGCAGACAGGGCGGCAATTGTGATTCTTTGGACACATGCGGCTTCGCTGCCCGGACCGGACGTCTGGATACGTATTGTTTCTTGGTATTGCGGTTATTGGAGGAGCTGCCTTCAATAAGTGCTTTCATCTCTTCTTCGGAGACATGATAGCGTGTCTTCTGCGGTGCTGTATCGGTCTTCTTTTCGCGGTATGGCTGCACATGCATCAATGCATCTGCCTCATCCCATTCCACTGCATAGCCTGCACCATGTGAACAGAAAACAGAGCCCGGCGGATTGCGCAGATCGGTTTCCCAATGGTAGCCGACTTCCTCGATCCGCTCTTCCTGCGACGCACTGATCTCATATCCGTCCGGACGGGCAGAGAACACACCTGCACCCCGTGTATATGCCAGTACATCTTTCTGGTAATTCATCAGTGTGCGCATCGGTCCCCGTCCGGTGATCTTCATGCGCTCCCCGTCTTCTTCCACATTGACGCTGGCTTCCCGCGTATCCAGATCATAGAGCGCTTTGGACAGCGAACCGGCCGGTACATAGAGCGTAAAAGAGGCATAGGGCTCAAGGACCACGCTGTTTCCCTTCATAAGTGCCTGACGCACCGCACGCCGGGCAGCCTGGCGGAAATCCTGTCCCTCGGTATGCTTGAGATGTCCCTTCCCGGCGGTCAGCACGATCCGCACATCCGTCAATGGAAACCCCGTCAGTACGCCGCGATGACGCGAAGACAATGCATGCAGGATGGAACGCTGCCAGTTGGCAGACAGCTCATCCGTCGAACATTCACTTGTCACTTCGATCCCGCTGTCCCTTGGCAAAGGTTCCAGACGCACATGAACCTCGGCATAATGACGCAGCGGTTCAAAATGTCCCGCTCCGTCCACCGGTTCCGTTACCGTTTCTTTATAGAGGATACTGCCGTTGCCAAAAGTCACATGGATTCCGCAGCGGTCGAAGATCTTCTTCTGCAGCACTTCCATCTGCATATCCCCCATGATGCGCACCCGGATCGTTTTGGCAATGGTATCTGTTTCAATTTCCAGCATCGGATCTTCTTCTGCCAATTGACGGCATACCCGTCCTAACAGCAGGATATCCGATCCTTCCGGCACCAGCAGCCGGTATTCCAGACACGCACTCAATAGCGGCACATCCGCATTCTCTTCAAAACCCAGTCCCTGGCCAGCCATGGTCTCATTGAGTCCCTTGACCGTGCAGATCATGCCGGCTTCTGCCTTTTCCAGCAATGTAAAGGAATTGCCGGAATACAGCCGCAATTGGTCTGCTTTTTCCGTCTCCGTCAGTTTCTGTCTTGCTTTCAGCTCACCGCCGGTGATCTTCATATGTGTTAAGCGCGTACCGCTTTCATCACTGGAGATCTTATATACACGTGCACCGAATTCTTCCGGCCATACCCTTTCAAATGTCAGATCACTGATCAGATCCATTAATTCCCGGATGCCCTGCATCTTCAGTGCAGAACCAAAAAGGCACGGGAAAACATCCCGTCTCACGAAGGCATCCTGCACCATCTCCCACGGGACCTTCCCATCTTCCAGATACGCTTCCAGTGCTTCTTCACTGATCGTTGCCAATTGTTCTTCTGTATCTTCTCTGCCAAAGGCGGTGATCGCCGGCGACAGTTTCCGCAGTGCTTCCAGATGCTCGTCTTCGCTGATGCGGCAGATATCCATCTTATTGACAAAGACGGCACACGGCACATCGTAGTGCTCCAGGCACTTCCAGATCGTCTCGGTATGGCTCTGTATGCCATCCAGTCCGCTGATCAGTACGATGGCAAGATCCAATACCTGCAGCACACGCTCCATCTCAGCAGAAAAATCCACATGACCGGGTGTATCGATCACATAGATCTCCGTATCTTTCCAGGTAAAATGCGTTTCCTTGGAATAGATCGTAATGCCATGGTCCCGCTCCTGGCCATCGTAGTCCAGCACCGTATCTCCATGATCCACGCGACCTGCCTTGCGGATCGCTCCGGCTGTATACAGCATGCTTTCGATGGCCGTCGTCTTGCCCGCATCAACATGGGCAAGTATTCCAATCACGGTCCGTTTCATAGCCGCTCCCCAATCAACGCAGGCACTTCACGGAGATCCTGCACGGCAGCGATCACCGTATCAAACTTGTCATAGTACTGCCGAAGCACCGGCCGATCGATCACGATCGTTTCTGCTCCGATCGTCTTTGCACAGGTAATGCCGGACAATGAATCCTCAAGCACCAGCGGATGCGAAGCATGCAGGATCGCTTTTGCTTTTTCAAACATGGCAGTCTTGCTTGTAAAACTGCCGTCATCGTAAACGATCGTTTCCGGATCGATCCACGCATCCAGATCAAACATGCGCCGGAAGAAATCAATATTCTCCCGGATCGACGCCGATGCGATCGTAAACGGCACATGCTTTTCTTTTAACAGTGCAAATAATTCATATGCCCCAGGGCACAGTGCGGCTGTCCCGCTTTCTTCCACCGCTTTGCGGTACATTGCTTCCTTGCGCACAGAAAGTGCACGGTATTCTTCCTCACTGCGGCCGTTGTCCGTCATAATGCGGAATATTTCCACATTCGGCTTGCCGGCATATACCGATTCCATCTCATGCAGTGTGACCGGCTTCCCGCACAGTTCTCTCGACAGTGCATCAAATACCTGCACATGATAGTCCGTATCAAAAAACAATGTCCCGTTAAAATCAAAGATCACTCCGTCAAATTTCATTGAATGACCTCGCTTCTGTACATCTTCGGCAAAGAAGCCGGATCCTGTGCTGCCTTGAACAGGTCATCGGCCATGGCCTCGATCAGTGCCCTGCATTCGAGGTGCTTTGTCCATTCTGCCGGTATCGCTTCTTTTCCGATCATTGCCCCGACAATGGCTCCCGCGACCGCACCGGTCGAATCGGAGTCGCCGTCATGGTTGACCGCCGCCCGCAATACCGCCGATGCATCTGTCGGATGACGCATTGCACAATATGCTGCAATGGCCATTGCCTCATCCGCGACCCAGCCTTCACCCAGCTCCCGGATATTTTCCATATCGCTCTTGCTGTTTTCTGCGCACGCAACAGCCCTGTTCATGAGGTCCATGTATTCCGGCATATACGCATTGCCTGGAAACAGTTCTTCTGTATCATGCATGGCATCCAGAACGATCTGTTTCATATCAGTTTCTTCTTCCCATACGATGCTGTGCAGGATGAATGCCATTGTGGCCGAAGGGATATATCCCATCGGATGCGTATGTGTCAGAGCCGATGCTTCTGCGGCAGATACTGCCGCTTCATGCCGGTCACGATGCACAAGCGCACATGGTGCAATGCGCATGATCCCGCCGCATCCCTTGGAATGGTTGATCGGTTCTTCCATTGTCCCCATCACACCGCCTTTTAATGCCCCAAGACATGTATTGCCCGGTGCCCGGCGGTGATGCAGGCGCTTTTCATCCAGTATGCGGCACTTTTGAAACGGCTCCGGTGCATCGTCAAACTGCGTTGTCAGCCAGTCCATATATGCCAGCCAGATATATTCTTTTTCACTGCGGTCTTTGCGCGCACTGGCAAATAAGAGTCCCTCCGCCGTAAACAATGTCATCTGCGTATCATCGGAAAAGATGGCTTTATGATCAAACGGACTCAGTTCATAGGACTGAATTCCATTCGGTCCATATGTTTTCTGAATCTCTTTTAACCGGTCAAATTCCACAGCATATCCCAATGCATCTCCCGCCGCCGAAAGCAGCAGGCATCCTCTCATCCTGTCGAGTCTGTCCATATCTTTTCCTCCTGTTTTTTATTTCTATCAGTATACCATTACATGCACGAAAAAAGCGCTCCAGGGGGAACGCTAGTTCAGATTCTCATGGAAACGGGACTTTATCGCATCCAGTGCAACACCAAGTGACTTTTCCAGGAATTCTTCCTCATCGATCTCACCGGCTGTCAGCTGATCGATCAGTTCCTTCATCTCACTCATGTCCAGAATGGCAATGCCTGCGGATGCCAGGATCTTATCCCGGTTTGCCGCAAGTCCATGGATATGCTCGGTAAAACTTCCGCTGTCCGTCTGCATCTCCATCGTCTCGTTTTCAAAATCAAATACGATACGATCCATAGGCACTACAGCGTGATCTTGCCGGCCACATCGGAATCATGCGGAACACACAGGATCACACGGTGACCGATCTTTTCAATTCTTCCGTTTCTGCAATATACGACGCCGCTCAGGAAGTCGATCATACGCTGGGAGTATTCCCGCGTCATCTTCTGCAGATTGATGATCACACCGCAGTTCTGCTTGAGAACATCTGCGATTGCAGAAGCTTCTTCATACGTCTGCGGGCAGAATAAACGGAACCGGTATGAGATATTCGCATTCGCCGGTGCTGCTTCCGTCTGTACCGGAATGTCTACATCGTTATTATCGATCTCTACTGTCTCCACATCATCTTCCAGATCTTCTGTGGTAAAGAAACCTTCAAGCCATTTTTTCTTTTCCATAGCAGTATTCCTCCCGTATTACTGCTATTAGTTTAGCACGTTTATGCACATACGAGGGAAGATTTACTTCCGTGAAAACACAAAGTCCGATATGATGGATATTGTAAGAAACCAAGATGTAAAGGGGAGAATGGTTATGAAATATCTGAAGCAATTCGGGATCATCCTGCTGGTCACCTGCATCGGCGAGCTGATCCGCTACTTTGTACCGCTGCCCATTCCCGGCAGTATCTATGGGCTGGTACTGATGTTTGTTCTGTTATGTACGCATGTGATCAAACTGGATGATGTGCGTGCCGGAGCCGGCTTTCTGATCGAGATCATGCCGGTCATGTTTATCCCGGCAGCGGTCGGTCTGATGGACTCCTGGTCCGACGTACAGCCGATCCTGATCCCGATGCTCGTCATCCCGATCGTGACCACAGCCATCGTCATGGCAGTCACCGGCATCACTGCCCAGAAAATCATTGAGAAAGGAAAGAAACGCCATGAATGAGATCTTTGCGTCCAGCGCCACGATCGGCGTCGTCATCAGCCTGCTGTGTTATTATCTCGGCGTTGTGCTGAAGAAGAAATTCCACTCTGCGCTTATTAATCCGCTATTGATTGCCATCCTGCTGACACTGGCATTCCTGCTTGTATTCCGGGTGGAGTATACCAGCTACAGTGCATCTGCGAAGTATCTGAGCTGGCTGCTGACACCGGCTACGGTATCCCTTGCCATTCCGCTCTATGTGGAAATCGACCGCCTGAAAAAGAATATCAAAGCGATCCTGATCAGTATCTTTATCGGCTGTCTTACCAGCATGGGCAGTATTCTTGTTTTATCGTGGCTGTTCCATTTCACGCATGAACAGTATGTCACCTTCCTGCCCAAGTCGATCACCACAGCCATCGGAATGAGCGTTGCGGAAGAACTGGGCGGTCTTGTACCGGTCGCTGTTGCGGCGATCATCATCACCGGCATCGCCGGCAACGTCATGGCAGAAGGCCTGCTGAAAGCCATCCATGTGACGGACCCGGTTGCCAAGGGACTTGCCATCGGCACCAGTTCCCACGCCATCGGCACCTCCAAAGCCATGGAGATCGGTGAAGTGGAAGGCGCTATGAGTTCCCTTTCCATCGTCACCGCCGGTATTATCACCGTTGTCGGTGCCAACCTGTTTGCGATGTTCTTATAAAAAGAAGCGGTCCTTCGACCGCTTCAGCTTGTTGACAAAGTGGGTTCTTTCCAATAAAAAGAGCCTACTTTTTTGTTGCCCAGAGTGTATGGAATGATTTCCATCAGATTTTTGCAATCAATTGTGCTTTTTGCCGAGAAAAAAATAAGGCTCATTTGAGC
>JAFYHC010000043.1 GCA_017539385.1 Solobacterium sp.
CCCTTGATGTAGAATTCCTTTTCCACATCTTCCAGACGGGCAACGACGGAGTTGTCCATGGAATGCTGGTAGCCGTAGATGCCGCCGCGGTAGTTGCCGGTGTAGTGGGCAACGGTGACCGGTGTTTCGATCTCGATCTCAACGATATGGTCACAGAGGTCTACGCCGAGATGTGCGCTGACCTTGTCGATCATCTCTTTGGCAACACGCCGCTTTACTTCAAAGTAGTCATCTGCCTTGACATCCATGAAGCACTCCGGCAACGGCAGGGTGGTGATCGACAGGGATGTCATGCCTTCCGGTACGCAGTCCGGGTTGGCATAGTTCAGACAGATGGTCGTCAGATAGCTCCATCCGCCCAGATGTCTTCCTTCTTCCCAGAATACATCCGTATCAAACGGGATCTCACTGGAGAAGACGGAATACTGATGGATATTGAGGTCTTCCGGCTTCTTGTCCAGAAGCAGAACGACGGAATAGTTGGTAACGGACATCGGCATGGCATTGGCATATTTGCGCGCTGCTGCAGGGACTTCGCTCTGCGGCTCGATCATCGTGCCGTAGACACGGTTCGGATACGGTGCACTGGCGATATAATCCGCATGGATCTCATCGCCGCGGCTTGTACGCACGCCGCATACTGCGCCGTCTCTGACCAGGATTTTTTCGACATTCTGGCAGAATTCAAACTGTACACCGAGATCGATGCACCGCTGTGCCATGGCGCATGCCATCTCATGGGAGAATCCCCGGGCAACGAAGCTGCCTCCCATCATATAGTCTGCCATCAGGAAGGAATAGATCGTAAAGGGCAGGGTGGAAAGCGGCTGTCCGACATAGATCCAGTAAGCACTCAGGATCTTGACGACCTTTTCCGGCAGATCAAAACTGTTTTCAATGACTTCCTTTGCGGAATAGCCGGCTGTCTTGACCAGTGCTTCATGCTGCAGAAGCATCTGTACTTTGCTGAGAGAATGATCATTCAAAAACAGAACAGACTCATATACTGTCTTGCACAGTTCCAGAAGACGGTTGACTTCGTCTTTTGTGCCGGGATACTGTGCTTCGATCTCATCCGCGCATACCCATGTGCCATCCGGTCTTCTTCCCGGATGCAGTTCGATATCGATATTATCTTTCGGGGAAAGCAGTGCATAGGCATCAGGGACCCGCAGCCAGTCAATGGCAACTTTCATCTCATCCAGATACTCCCGGATATACAGCGGATCTTCCTTCAGTCCCAGCGACATCATTTCATGCAGTGTCGCTTCCATTTCCAGACCGCCGCGGACAAAGCTTGTAGCCAGGCCGCCCGGCAGGTTATGGCGCTCAAGAATCAGTACGTCTTTGCCTTCGCTTGCCAGCTTCATTGCACAGCTCATGCCGGCTAATGCACCGCCGATCACGATGGCATCATACTTCTCTTTATAGAATGGCATATTACCTCCTTCTTTTATGGATCCAACATATAAATTATAATTTATGCAGAAACCGTTTACAACGAAACGGAAAGGAGAGCACAGGAATGAAAAAGCATAAGAATCATGACGGAACTGTCACGGTCTATAACATTGCAAATCCTGAGCTGCATAAACAGCTTCGTGCAAAGGGTTCCCGGATCATGGAAGACCGGAAAAAGAAGGGCAGGAAATACGCCTGCCGGAAAAACCGGAAAGCATTCTGAGCCCGGTGTGATATAGTTTGAACAGATGGGGAAGGTATGCATATGACAAAGAAAACAACAAGTGTGCAGATCGTACTGGCACAGCACTGCAACGGAAACCGGAAGCCGCGTCTGTTCGGCGGTCAGCTGATGGCGTGGATCGATGTCGTCGGTGCAGTCGCCGCAAGACGTTTTGCAAAAGCAGAAGTAACGACGGTATGCGTTGATAATCTGACATTTCTGAAACCGGCGTACCTGAATGACATTCTTGTACAGGAAGCCTGGGTGACATGGAGCGGGAATACATCGCTGGAAGTGCGCATTGATACCTATGTGGAACATGAGACGCGGGAACTGGTCAACCGTGCCTATGCCGTCTATGTGGCACTGGATGCGGATGAAAAGCCGACGAAAGTGCCGGAATTCATACCGGAAACGCAGGAAGAGATGGATGAATACGCCATGGCAGTCGAGCGCAAGGTCATCCGCATGCAGATGCAGCAGAACTGATTCATTCACGATAACGGTCACATGACCGTTTTTCTTTTGTCTCAGCAATTGAAAAAGGCAGGTCAGTGACCTGCTTCAGCTTGTTGACAAAGTGGGTTCTTTCCAATAAAAAGAGCCTACTTTTTTGTTGCCCAGAGTGTATGGAATGATTTCCATCAGATTTTTGCAATCAATTGTGCTTTTTGCCGAGAAAAAAATAAGGCTCATTTGAGC
>JAFYHC010000044.1 GCA_017539385.1 Solobacterium sp.
CATGACATTCCATTGCAATGATCTCGATATCGTTTTCTTTACAGATATCCCTAACGAGTTCTTTAAATCTGTCTTCGATACCAGGGATAAGAAAGATCTTTCTCCTTCTGTACGTGCAGAAAACAAAGTGATATCGGATGAGAGAAACTGTCGTAGCAGTGCGTCTGTAAATGTCTTTATTCATAGCTATATTATATCACAAATGTGTGTGTAATATACGCATTATTACACACCATATGTAACAAAGAAACACCTTACCCACCACTGAAGTAGTGGGCTTGCGGCGTTAAAAACTTCTGTCATTCTGCAAGTGCCGACAGAAGGAATCGAACCTCCCTTAGAGTACTCAGTGTTTCCCCGTGCTGCCACTGCACCACATCGGCTTTCCCAAGACGCCTTTTGGATTCTGATTTAAAAGATCATTCCTGTGCGCATTGCTGCAATCGTCTTTATGAGAATCTGTCATCCCTGATCAGGATGCGATCCTGTTTTTCTTTTTTTGGTTTAAGCAGTTTTCCTTCTGCAGCGGCCCTTGTAAGATTCGAACTTACGACACCCTGGTTAACAGCCAGGTGCTCTGGCCGACTGAGCTAAAGGGCCATGCAAATGCATGCCGCAGGACATGCACGTTTTTAACAGAGGAACAAGACGCATGAACATTGAATTCGAATCAAGGTTTTTGTATACGATTGCTGTGAGCGTCTTTTCAGGATGGAGGCCTCCTGACTTCTGTTTTTGTTTTCTTTGCTGCAAGGCAAACGAAAAGGCGATCATCCCATCCTGCTTATTCTGGCAAGTGTGCTGATCGCCTGATTCCTCTTACTATCAGAAAGATGTTGTGTCTCTTTCTTTACGATCGGGGATCATTCCTGCGATGCACACTGAAAGTCAGCTTAGACCGACTGCGGTTTCTGCTGTCTTTACGGATATTCTGATTGAGATACAGATTGAATACCTTTTTCATCGCATTTCTCCTTGCATAAAGCATTCTACCATAGCACCTTATAAGGTACAACACTTTTTTTAAGATTATTCTCAGTTCTGATCAAGGCCTGGACATCTGTGCCCTTTTGCCTTACACACACAGTATATATCGCTCAGATACCGATAAAGGGAGGGGGGGTGTAAAACGGTACGGCTTATGAGTTTTTGCGCTTCTTATAATCTTCATCGATGCGCGTTTTCCAGCTTGCATCGAAGCGTTTGCCGCGGCGCAGATCTGCCACTGTCTCACTCAGCACTTCATAATTCAATGCTGTGCCGGCCGGATCGCACTTATAATTTGCCGCATGATCTGCATCGATGCCAAAGCGGCCTGCTTCGGCAATCGCATCAATGTTTGCACCAAGGAACAGGAATTCCCATCCGTACTTATTCTTTCTTTTTTCGATCTTCTTCCGGATATCCGCATACGAATATTTGCGGCTGGAGTTCTCCATGCCGTCTGTTGTGATCACGAAGATCGTCTTTTCCGGCGCCTGTGATCTTGGCATGGATTTGTGCAGGTGACTGATGTAACGGATCGAATCCCCTATCGCATCGAGAAGCGCAGTGCTGCCGCCTGTGCGGTAGTCCTTATCCGTCATGACCGGGATCCGCTCCAGCGGCACCCGGTTGTAAATAACGCGCGAAACAGAATTGAACGTAACGACAGAGACAAGTGTCTGCTCCGGTTCCTTCTTCTGTTTTTCAATCATGGCGTTGAAGCCGCCAATCGTATCTGCTTCCAGTCCATGCATGGATCCGCTGTTATCAAGTAAGAATACGAGTTCTGTCATATAAATAATCCTCCTTGTCTGTCTTATTTATAAGGCAGAACAGGGAGGACTTGGTCGCCTGTCAGGTGACATTTCCAATCAATGGCTGATCGTAGAGAAATAGCACCTCATTCAGTTCGTAGAGATCATGATTATCTGTTGTCAGGAAGAATTCCACGATAACATCGCTGAGACTGGAGCGGGATAATGCATAGCCGGCAGTCCGCAGGAATTTCTTTGTTTCCGGCAGGTCCATCTCCAGTGCAAAGGCAAATGCCAGCACGGTATTCTTTGTCGGATGATAGTCCGGATTGGAGCGGATCTTGGAAAAATGCTTGCGGGAAATATTGGCTTTGCGATAGATCTCGGCATCTTTCTTTCCGCTGGCATCGATCTTTTCCAGCAGTGTTTCCGAAAAGCCCTTTTCCCGCTTCTTCAAAAAGCGTTCCAGCCCCTTGCGGGATGGCTTTTCCTCTATCGCAGAACCGGCGGGCATGGCCGGCATTTCCATAATTGCATGGGAATTGCGCCTGTCGCGGTATTCCGGACGAATCGCATGCATTGCATGCTCTTCCTGTTCCATTGCCCGGACGTATACATCATCGATGAAGGAACGTACCGATGCCGTAAGATTCTCAGACAGCTTTACAACATCTTTCTGAAAAACAACAAGACGGATCTCCATCTCATATGTCTCCAGGAAGCGTTCGAATTCACTGACCGCGATGTGCAGCGCTTCGGCTTTCGGATATCCATAGGAACCAGCGGAAAGCAATGGGAAGGATATGGATTCCAGATTCTTTTCTGCTGCCAGTTGCAGCACATTGCGGTATGTTTGCCGCAGCAGTTCTTCTTCCCCATGCATCCCGTCGATATAGCGCGGGCCGCAGGCATGGATCACATAGCGGGCAAACAGATCATATCCATCCGTCATCACTGCATCCGTGACCGAAAGATCCCCGATGCGGCGGCGTGCTTCCAGCAGCTTTTCACCGGCTGTGGAATGGATGCGGGCATCCACGCCGGCCCCGACGAGCACTTTTGGATTGGCGGTATTGACGATGGCATCGGTATGCATCAGAGCAATATCGCCGCGTACGATCTCAAACGGCATAGCCTGACTCCTTTCGCAGCTGTTCCAGCAGTTTCTGAAACTCTTCGGGCAATTCTGCTTCCACGTGGATCTTCTTCCCGCTGAATGGCTGCACCAGATCCAAAGAAGCACAATGCAGGGCAGTATGATAGATACTGCGGTCTTCCCCATACAGTGTATCGCCAAACAGCGGATGTCCAAAATACGCCAGTCCGGCACGAATCTGATGGGAACGTCCGGTCTCAAGCGTCACTTCCAGCAAGGACCAGTCTTTCCCCTGTTCAACGACACGATAGTGCGTAATGCACTGCTGTCCGCCTTTGCCGACAATGCGTGCACGCTGTCCTTCTTTCTTCTTCAGCGTATACTGCAGCACACCTTCGCTTTGTTCCATTGTACCCGATACAGCCGCAAGATAGCGCTTCTGCATCTCACCTGTATCTTTCTGCCTGGACAGCCGTGCTGCAGCAGGTTGGCTTTTTGCATACAGCATGACACCGGATACGGGCAGATCCAGCCGTCCCACTGCACGAACGGTAAACCTGCCGCCATAGTGGGCTGCCAGCAGTGTTCCCATATCATCATCCAGATGCATATGGGATGGATGGCATGGCATCCCGGCCGGTTTATTGACAATGACCAGGTCTTCGTCTTCATACAGGATATCCACGCTCTGCGACAGTCTTGCCGCATGTGCACTGTCCTGCTCCGCAAAGACGACCTGGATCGTATCACCGTCATGAACACTTTCGGTAATACGCACCTGTGCACCGTTGACTCTGATCCCGCCGGTAAACTTAAGACGGGAGATCTCACGGCGTGACAGCCCCAGTTCCAGGGCAAGAATTTTTTTAACCGGCAGGCCGTCCTGCCTGCCGGTTACTTTGAATTCCAGTTCTTTTCTCATTCGCTCTTGATCTGGCTGCGCAGATAGGAATCGATGAACCCATCCAGGTCACCATCCATCACAGACTGCACATTGCCCACTTCGTAGCCCGTACGCAGGTCCTTGACCATCGTATACGGTGCGAAGACATAGGAGCGGATCTGGGAACCCCATTCATTCGCCTTGACTTCACCGCGCACTGCCGCTGCACGCTCTTCATTCTCACGGATCTTCAACTGCAGCAGTTTACTCTTCAGCATGTTCATGCACGCTTCACGGTTCTGCAGCTGGGAGCGCTGTGTCTGGCAGAATACGGTAATGCCGGTCGGCTTATGCGTCATGCGCACTGCGGAGTCAGTCTTGTTAATGTGCTGACCGCCGGCACCGGACGAACGCATCGTGATCACTTCCAGATCTTTGTCATCGATCTCGATCTCCAGGTCATCTTCGAACTGGGGCATGATTTCAACCGATGCAAACGATGTATGACGTCTTGCGTTGGAATCAAACGGCGAAATACGCACCAGACGGTGTACGCCGTTTTCTGCTTTCAGGTAGCCGTAGGCCATATCGCCTTCGATCAGGACAGAGCAGGATTTCATGCCGGCTTCTTCACCTTCCTGGTAGTCCATCAGAGTGATCTTATATCCTCTGCGTTCACACCAGCGCATATACATGCGGTACAGCATGGATGCCCAGTCCATCGCTTCCGTTCCGCCGGCTCCAGGATGAATTTCCAGGATCGCCGCATGGTTGTCATACGGTCCGGACAGAAGCACCTGAATTTCAAACTCATCGAACGACTTCATGGTTTCGGAATATTCCTCTTCCACAAGTTCGCTGAGATCAGGATCATAGGAAGATGACAGGTCCGTGATACTTTCGGACAGGTCCTTCAGTGATCCTTCGAGGGTGTCAAAACTTGCGACCAGCTTCTTCAGAGCATTGGTCTCACGGATCAGCTTCTGTGCTTTCTTCTGGTCATTCCAGAAGTCTGCACCAGCCATGATCTCGTCATTCTCTTCTATTATCCTGCGTTTAGACGCGAGGTCAAAGAGAGTAGCCAAGCGACTCCAATTTGGCCTGGCTGCGGGCAACATTCTGCCTCATTTCAAATAATTCCATGTTATGCCTCCTTATTTTCTTCTGCACGCTGCACACGGATGTTCATGCAGAATGCCACGATCTCTCTGGAGATCGTCTGCATCATATCTTCAAACAGTTCATATCCTTCCTGGACATATGCCTGCAGGGGGTTGTTCTGTGCATAGGAACGCAGTCCGATACCATCTCTCAGCTTGGACATGATATCGATATGATTCGACCACGCACGGTCGATCAGATTCAGCGATACCTGCTTTTCCAGGGGCAGCACGCGTTCCTTGACCGGTGCGATCCGCTCATCATAGACATTCCACGCTCTTTCGAAGACTGTCTCTGTTACATCATCTGCCGGTTTGCCCTTCAGATCCAGTACGCTCATCTGGTCCTTGAATCCCATCTGATCCAGGGATTCCTGCAGACTCTGCACATCAACTTCTCTCGAACGGGATTCCGGGTCTACGTGCGAAGCGACCAGGTCGCTGACCACACGCTTGAACATATCGTGGATGACGGAGTGAACATCTTCATTCTCCAGAATGTAGTCTCTCTGTTCATACATGATCTCACGCTGCTGGCGCATGACGTCATCGTACTGCAGCAGCTGTTTACGGGCATCGAAGTTGACGCCTTCCACACGCTTCTGTGCATTGGTGATGGACTTGGTGATCATCTTGGATTCGATCTTTTCATCACCCAGTTTTTCAAATGTGCCTTCCATGCGTTCGGAACCGAACCGGCGCATCAGATCATCCTGTACGGATACATAGAAGCGGGACATGCCCGGGTCTCCCTGACGTCCGGAACGTCCGCGCAGCTGGTTATCGATACGTCTGGATTCATGACGCTCAGAACCAAGGACGCATAAACCGCCCAGTTCCCGTACGCCTTCACCGAGCTTGATATCGGTACCACGGCCTGCCATGTTGGTCGCGATCGTAACTGCGCCCTTCTGACCGGCTTTTTCAATGATCTCCGCTTCCCGTGCATGGTTCTTCGCATTCAGCACTTCATGGCGGATACCGCGCTTTTTCAATAACTGTGAAATCAGTTCGGATGTTTCAACAGCGATCGTACCGACAAGCACCGGCTGTCCTTTTTCATGGCGCTCTGCCACTTCTTCCACAAGTGCATCGTACTTGGCTTTCTTTGTGCCATATACCGCATCCGGATAGTCCGTACGAATGACCGGCTTATTGGTCGGGATCTCGACAACATACATGTTATAGATCTCGAGGAATTCTTCTTCTTCTGTCTTGGCTGTACCGGTCATACCGGCCAGCTTGTTATACAGACGGAAGAAATTCTGGTATGTGATCGTCGCCAGTGTGGTCGTTTCCTGCTTAATGGAAATGCCTTCCTTGGCTTCTACGGCCTGGTGCAGACCATCCGACCACTGGCGTCCCTTCATCAGACGTCCGGTATTCGGGTCAACGATCACGATCTCATCATCTGCTTCATCGACGACATAATCCACATCTCTTGCCATCACATAGTTGGCCTTGAGGGCCTGGTTGATATGATGCACGAGCTGGATATGATCCTGCGTGAACAGGTTCTTGATGCGGAATACACGCTCAGCTTTGAAGACACCGGCTTCCGTCAGCTGTACGCTGCGGCTCTTGATATCGACTTCGTAGTCTTCTTCTGCCTTGAGTCTCTTGACAAAGCGGTCTGCCTGCAGATACAGGTTGGCGGTCTGCTTCTGTCCGCCGGAGATGATCAACGGTGTACGCGATTCATCGATCAGGATCGAGTCGACTTCGTCCACGAGTGCGAAGTTGAGGCCTCTGAGCACTCTGTCCTGCACACGTGTGACCATGTTGTCGCGCAGATAGTCAAAACCCAGTTCTGAGTTGGTCGTATAGGTAATGTCGCATGCATACGCAGCACGCTTCTGTGCCTTGGACTTCTGCCGCAGGTTCAGGCCGACCGTCAGACCGAGGAACCGGTGGATCTGTCCCATCCATTCCGAGTCACGTTCCGACAGGTATTCGTTGACGGTAACGACATGCACGCCCTTGCCGCTTAATGCATTCAGATAAACAGCCATGACAGATGTCAGTGTCTTACCTTCACCGGTCTTCATTTCCGCGATATCGCCGTCCTGCATGACGGCAGCACCCATCAGCTGTACCTTGTACGGGAATTCTCCGATCACACGGCGGCACGCTTCCCGCGCCGTTGCAAAGGCTTCCGGCAGAATATCATCCAGTGTTTCTCCGTTCGCCAGTCTTGCCCGTAAACGCGGCGTTTCCGCCTGCAGTTCTTCATCGGACATATTTTTGTATTTTTCTTCCATATCGAGAACCGGCTGGATCCGCTTTTCGATCTGCTTCAGCCGTCTTCCGTCTTCATTCAGTAACCTGGAAAGAAAATTTGCCATGTACTGCCTCCTTTTTGCCGGCAGAAGCCGACTTGTTTATTATAGCGATATCCCATGGAAAAGGCAATTTACGGGCCAATTGTGACCGGTTGACCGACACAGTATAAATACGTATCGTATGCCGTCTTTGATCCAGCAGGGACAACGCCGCCCGCAGTGTTGATCCGCTGGTGATCGTATCGTCCGCCAGCAGGATCTTCTTCGGCAGAACGATCCCCTCTTTCAGACGCAGCACGATGCTTTCCCGCTCATCGGCATGTTTTTCTTTCTGTGACCTGTCATCTGTTTTTTCAAAGGGATCCAGTATGGGAAGTCCCATCGGCTCCAGCATCTTTTCAAGATGATGAAAGCCGCGCTCTTTGATCTTTGCCGCACTGCTTGGCATGAGCAGCACCGTATAGCCATGATAGCGATGATGCAATTGTCCCGCGATCCCATACAGAAATACCGGTGCCAGTGCTTCATCCATGCATTCTTTATACTGGATCAGACATTTGGAAAACGCATCGTTATAGACATAGGTGCCATACAATGGCACTCCTTCAAAGCGCATATGTATATCCTGCCTCTGCCACTCTTTTCTACAGTTTTCACAAAGCGGATCATCGGAAAACAATGTCCCGTACAGCCCGCTTCTTTCCAGTATTGCATCACACAAAAGACACCGCATATGCATTTGCCTCCTCCAATTGCTTCTGACAGGCATAGGCAAGACTGCTGTAGGAACGGCAAAGAAACAATACGTCCCCTTCCGGTGCCGTCATGGTACGGCCTGCTCTTCCTGCCATCTGCACCAGCGCTGCTTCATCAAAGATCTCTGAATCGGCATCCCAGACGCAGATCTGCGCATCCGGTACGGTAATGCCTCTTTCCAGCACACTGGTGCATGCGATCACCCCGTCCTTCTCATTCCGGAATTCTTCCATCACCTGATCTTTATCCGACGTCCTGCTCGTACAGCATTTACATGGCATCCACAATGACAGCAGCCACGCCATCCACCTGGCCGCCTTGATCGTCGGCACAAATACCATACGCGGTTTGCCCGCGTGTTCTTTAAGCCATTTCAACAGACACACAAAGCCGAACACATGCGGCATGCGCAGGATCTTCGGCACCGGCAATGGCTTTCCATGGGGACGTGCATACAGCGTCAGTACATGCAGGCTTCCTTCTTCCACCCTCGCTTTCATCTCTTCATCCGGCGTCGCTGTCAGATAGATCCGATGTCCCCGGCATGCCGTCTCTGCAATGCCATGCAATACGTCGCTTCCCCGGTATGGAAACGCATCCGGTTCATCGAGAATAAGCAGATCAAATGCCTTTGTATACCGGAACAGCTGATGCGTCGTGCATATGATCAGATCCCCGTCCGTCTCACCCGTATGCCCACCGCACACCGCTATAACATGCGCATGCGGAAAATACTGTGCCAGCCGTTCCCGCAATTCCAGCACCACCTGCCGCCGCGGAATCGCAAATCCCACTTTCTTTCCTTCTTTCAGCATTGCCGCAATACTTGCGGTCACCAGTTCTGTCTTGCCTGCTCCGCACACACAATGCAAAAGCACATCACTGTGCCGCATGACTTCCGCACATTCCATGGCAACGCTTTTCTGCGCCTCTGTCAGCGGATACTGCAGAAGGTATTCCCCGCTTCCTTCCTTCACGTCCGCAAGACTGACCGCTTCTTCCTCTTCTTCCAGCATTGCCCTTTGAAACACGATACACTTGCGGCAATACCAGCCCTTGCTGCCTTTATAGAAATACGACGGATCCGTATTCTTACATCTTGGACACTGCATCAAAAAAGACCTCCCTGCCTCTATATACGCAGAAAGATCTTTGATTCCATTAATAAAAATGAAAAATCTA
Organism: Solobacterium sp.; assembly: GCA_017539385.1. Lineage (GTDB taxonomy): Bacteria > Bacillota_I > Bacilli_A > Erysipelotrichales > Erysipelotrichaceae > Bulleidia. The sequence goes on from JAFYHC010000044.1 coordinate 9,099, forward strand.
AATTCACTTCAGTAAATCTGATATGTAAGAACCCTTGTCAACACGCAAATTTTGTAAGTTGATGATGCCATACGATTGAAATTCTTTTTTCAGCATCGGCAGATAATTGTTCAAGTTAAAGTCCATATTACGATTCAGCAAAGCAAAGTCCAGGTCCTCGCTGAAACGATTTAAACCATGAAAGATTCTCAGACATGAGCCACCGTAAAAAGCAGCGTTTTCAAAAAACTTTGCACGGGATAAGCCTGCCAGTGCAATTTCCTGCATGATCTCTTTGATTGCATTTTCTCTTTCATTATTATTCCGAGTATGATATCTGCTCAGCATTGCTTCGAGTGCCCGATCCATTTTTTATCCTTTCTATGAAGCGGATCAGATATTTCAAATTTGTGCTTTTGTACAGTTTTGCCAGTCTCTTCAATTCGGTAAAATCACATGCAAAAAACTCATCTTCATCGATCCGCATATCTGTAAATAATAATTCTTCCAGTTGTTTTACACTATGCACCACTTTCCACTTATAAAGAGAATCACAGATTGCTTTTTCTTTCGTTGCCATCTTCACAATGTATTCATCCCGACCAACATAACAAAGCCCTTCCGAAAATGCAGAAGCAGGTATATCACCGAACTCATATCTGCCGAAACTGTTCACATATGTATGATTTTTCCTCATTCCAAGGGAAGCAGAAGTGATTGACATAACTTTCTCCGGAATAAGTCCATAGTATGAAAGGGCAAACTCAAAACTTAGATAGGATGGTGACAATAAGGAAGAAGCAAGTAAATATGGTTCAGTATGTGGATCTGTTTCATATAATCCTCTGTTAAGGCGGATCAGATTTCCTTTATCTGTTTCACGCCTGATTTTATCCAGTGGATTTACATACTGTGCATATTGTTTTTTCAACATAGATACAGTAACGATCATATTATCTCCTTCAAAACCAATATTATTGGATTTGAAGGAGATAATCAATACATGTGGTAAACACACAATAATTATCATTAAAACTTTACACGCATCAAAAAAGACCTCCCTGCCTCTATATACGCAGGAAAGTCCCGGATTCCCCGTTCTTTTTCAAAACAGAGAATTAATATCTTCTGACTTCAGCTTTGAACATATGTGCCAGCATCTCAAGTTCATCCGCACAGTCACCATAAATGACGGCATAATGCGGTTCCCATCCTTCCAGCACAGAGTTGGCAATGATCTTTTCCGCTTCGGCTTTTGTTTCGATCACTGTGGATGTACCAAAGAACTGCTTCGGCCGATCGAGTGCTTTTCCCTCAACGATCAGGAAACGGAAGGTGCCGTCCGGATTGCGTCCGATGCGGAAGACAACAGCGTGTTCGCTTTCTTCGCATCCGAACTCCATTGTCGGTCCGATATGGCGGTTGCAGTGTTCACCGATCACTGCCCCGGTATCCTTCCTTGCGAGTGAGCAGGCAGCCGTGCCGCAATGCCAGAATGTAATCGTATTTGCCTGTTCATCCAGTGAGACAGGATCGCCGAAGAAGGCGCTCTTTCCGCTCAGGCGCATGCCGATCCACATGCTCAATGCACCATACATATCCGCTTCGCAGGCAGCCGCAACGCCAAGATCATTCAGCATGGCCAGTACAGCACAGACTGGTGTGCCGAAGGATGTGAAGAAATCCGGCCAGCAGCGGGAAGCAATTGCACCGATGCCATTTGCTTTTACATATTCTTCGTATGCTTTATACAGCCGGGCAAAATCCAGCCGGTTCCGCTCTGGTGTTTCGTTTAATCCGACGGTTCTCTGCAGTGCGTCTTCGAGATAGCTGCGGCATTCTTCATCGGTATAGGCTTTTGCCCGATCGATCAGTTCTCTTGCTTCAATGGCATCCTGGCGCACACCAAATGTTTCCAGCATGTCATTGTCCAAAGCACGGCCAAAGCCGAATCCCTGCGGTGTATGGCCGATGGCACACACTTTCAGCGAACGCATGGCATATTTCACCTGTGCTGCCCGGATCATCTTTTCCGCTTTCTCACGGACCTGTTGTTCTTCCGGTGATCCATAGACAAATTCAAACGGTTCTGCTTTGAACTGACGGATCGTATTGGCCGCAGAGAAGGCACCGGTCAGTGCGTTCAGACGCAGTCTTCCCCCGTCAATGACCGGTTCCCGCAGCGTCCATAATAACAGCGGCACATTGCGGAAACGGTGCATGATCTCCGATGTATAGGCAGCGTTGGCAAAGGTCAGATTCTGCAGGATGATCAGATCCGGATCCAGTGATTCAAGATATGCACTGAGTGCTTCCACATTCAGTATCTTCTCTTCCGGAACAACGATATCCGCGCAGATATCCCTTAACATGGCAATGGATTTCTGAAACTGGTCATCGGCAGAAGGCATATGGAATGTGCCGACGCCGATGGGTACATAAGCAGCCTGAAAGTTCTTTTTCATAGATCATTTCCTCAATAATGCAGTTCTTTATTCTCACCCAGAAGACCGGGATGCGCTCCCTGATCCATGAGCGGTTTGCGTTCCGGGTGCGACAGCACCCATTTGTTTTTCTGCAGCAGCAGTACCGATTCCGGATCGCTGCTTTGATCACGCATCTGCTTCTCTTCTTCACTGAGCGGTGTATTGGTGCCTTTGGGCAGGATGACCACACAGCGGAATCCTTCATCTTTTGTGCGGCATGGCGACAGATGCAGCGTTGTCTCATACATTTCAATGAGTGTTCCTTTGGGAACGTAGAAGACCTGTGCATCGGCAGCGGTGATCGTATTGTCTTTGATCTGCCATACATGTGCCAGCATTAACATGAAATCACTGACGGCCAGGTTCAGTTCACTCCCCTTATGGTATTCAAACCCATTGCATGTCGAATTGCGTCCATTGCAGTATCCGATCTCGATCGGCAACCCGCCATAGATGACCGCCTCGATCTCTTTGCGTACGGGCAGTGCTTCCATATCTGCAACGGAAGCGACATACACATTGCCGTTTTCCGGAATCGCTGTCGTTTCCATATATGCGGCTAAATCACTGGTATCAAAGCCCTGCACGATCCTGCCGTAGCTGGCAAAAGAAGGATCGGATACGTCTTTGATTACGACATCATTGACTTCGTTCAGTCTTTTTAACATGGCTTTCTTTCCTTCACCACCTTGACGGTTGCCGAGAAGTCCTCTGCCCCATAGTTCTTATCCATCGCTTCATCATAGACGCGCACGGCATTTTCTTCACCGGGCATATAGATGCCGGACTGCTTTGCCAGATCCAGGCAGATATGTACATCCTTGTGCATATTTGCAACGGAGAATGCGGTCGTATAATCTTCTGCCGCAATGACCTGCTTTTTGGAATCCAGATAGAAATTCTGTCCGCCGCCATAGCTGATTGCCTGCGCAAATGTCAGGATATCAATACCGTTGGCCGCTGCCAGAAGCGATGTCTCATTGACGCCGTTCTGGATCTGGGATACCAGTGCATTGTGGCAGATCTTCATGACCAGTCCCTTTCCGTTATCCCCCATGCGGATGATATTTTCACCCATGTAGGAAAGGATCGGCAGGACTCTTGCATAATCTTCCTCACTGCCGCCGACATAGATGCCAAGCTTGCCGGCTTCGGCTGCCGGTCTGGATTTGACGACCGGAGCGTCCAGGAACGATGCGCCTGTTTCTTTGACTTTTGTGCTGATTTCAACCGAGGCAGCCGGTTCAATGGTGCTCATGTCGATCCATGTCTTCGATGCATTAAGTGCCGGCAGGATCTCTTCCATGACCGCTTTTACATGAATGCTCTTGGGCACCATGGTGATGATCATGTCTGCGTTCTGTGCCGTTTCGAGACACGAACCACACGCAATACCGCCCTCTTTTGCCAATAGATCTGTTTTTGCCTTGTCCATGTCAAAGACATACACCGCATCGTCATGTTTATGAATAATGTTTGCACACATGGCACTTCCCATGATGCCAAGTCCGATAAATCCGATTTTCATTGTTTCCCCTCTTCTGTATTATTTTCTCAATTCCCGGATCAGTGCATCCAGCGTTTCCTTCTGCAGCACGGAAGGATGCCTGCGTACAAAGACCGGTATACTGCCAATGGGCGCTTTGATGTCATATACGCCTTTTCCATATTCCATCCCGGTAGCCAGTTCGACCCATGCATCATCCGGCAAAGTAACATGCCTTTGTTCTCTGCCTTCTTTGTACACCGGTGCGATCAGCAGATCCCGTCCCAGCAGATATTCGTTTTCGATCTCCCAGTCGCTGTTGTAGTGGTAAAACAGCGGACGCATCATCGGGATGCCTGCCTGTGCTTCTTTTTCTGTCTCAATGAGATACGGCTTCAGGATCACATGGATCCGTGACAGTCTGGCCAGGTGCTCCAGCAATTGCTCATCGCTGTCAAACTGCACATTGCGCGAAGGCTGGTTGCCTTCATGGAAGCGGAACAGCGGCGAGAAGGCATTCATCTCTTCCCAGCGCAGAAGCAGCTCTTTTGACCGCGTCATCTGCATCACCGTGGTATAGCCGCCGGCATCGGAATGCACGATGGTCTGTCCGCTTAAGCCAAGAGAGAGCGACGCCGGGATCACCGACGGCAGCCCGTCGTCTTCCGTCCAGTCCACATGCTGGTCCCCGGTCCACATGCACGCCGCATCTTTCACACTGCCGGTAAACCCGGCACGCATGAAGAAGAATACCTCATCCTTCACGCCGCATTCTTCAATTGCTTCGCGGTTGAGCTTTGCCCAGATGGCCGGCCATTGGTTATGGAGTTCCTTCGGATCCCCGTCATACAGCACACTGTCCACCGGCAGATATTCACCAAAGTCCGCCATCCACCCGGACATGCCGATCCCGATCATATTCTGACAGATCAATTGCTTATACCAGGCATAGGCTTCGGGATTGGTGAAGTCGATCATCGCCGCCGGGAAGGTGGTGATGGTCACCATATAGTCCTCTCCCTTTTTATTCTTTACGCAATAGCCGTGTCTGCTTGCATATTGGTAGAGCGGCTTTTCAATAGCCATAAATGGATTGATATAGCCAAGGAAGCGGACTCCCTTCTGTTTCCATTCCGCTATTTTTTCTTTCAGATCCGGATACAGTGCAGAATCTGCCTCCCAGTTCCACATGACCTGATAGCCGAAGCCTGTCCTGCGGCATCCGCACCAGTCCTGCGACCAGACACCGTTGACCTTTATGCCGGCATCCAGAGCTTTCTGCAGGCGGCGGTCAATTGCCTCGCACCCTTCCTGTATCGCTAATATTGTCCCGTCATACAGCCATTCCGGCAGTCTTCCGTAGGAACCAAGCAATGCGGAAAGCTTCTGAGATACCTCTTCGAATGTCTTTCCGGATTCCATATGGAATACCGGTCTTTCCTGCAGACGCAGAGAGATCCTGTCTTCTTTGCGGAAGTCAAATTCCGCATAGCGCACCGTGTCGGCGTGCAGATAGTATTTCCGGGATGATACGAAGGTCGGCTGGGCATAGTACGATTCATATGCCGAGAAGGGCAGATCTTTTTCCGGATCCGTGCCGACGATCCTGTCCTTGACGATCTTGCGGGAGATCCGTCTGGTATTCTGGTGTTCTGCCACAAAGATGCGTACTTTTTCCCCTTTCAGATCAAAGCGGGAATACGTCTCTCCGCATCCATAGATATGTTCGTTTTTGCCGCAGGGAAGCCTCACCCAGAAACGGTTGACATTCTTCGGACAGGAGCGCATCTCTGCTTTGTAATGCCCGTCACGCACGGTGATATCCATGAAGTACTGCCGGTTTTCCTTCTCATCCAAAAACGTCAGCACAAAGCCCTCTGCTGTCTTTTCATACCCGGTCCGTTTGAGATCCCGGCGCCAGCGCACCATTTTGCGGTAGTGGAAACTGCCCCGGTTCATGGTGAAATAGTTCCGCCCATACCCAATGGTCAGTTCCATGTTTCTTAACATGTGTTCCAGAAGCTTTTCCATATGATCCTCTGCTTATCGTAACGATACTCTGATTCCGTTTTCTTCCAGCAGTTTTACAGCATCCTGCCATGTGCCGGCCGATGTATTGGCACCGACTGCACCAAGAACGGAATACGATTGTGCTGATCCAAAGGCTGCACAGGAAGGAATGTCATATCCCTTCAGCCATGCACTTACAAAACCTGCCAGAAACGCGTCCCCTGCCCCGGTGGTATCCACCGGTTTCTTTTTATACAGCGTATCCATGGTCCATTTCTCATGGAAGTCCGTTACCAGTACGCCTTTTTCTCCCAGCTTGATGCCAAACACCCGGAGTGGGAACTGGGAGAAGAACGCACAGATCTCATCCGGATCCTGGCTTTGGGCATAGATGGAAGCCTCCTGGAAACTGGGAATGAAGATATCGCAGTTTGCCAGTGCATCCTCTATGTTTTTCATCCAGTTGCCTTCCCGGTCATAGGAGGCATCCATGGAAGTGGTCAGACCATGTGCATGCGCTCTTGCAAAAAGTGTGCCGAGCGGTTTTCCATCCAGCCGCTTTAATACATTTGCACTGGCAAGATGCAGATGGCGTGCCTTATGCATCAGTTCGTCACTCACCATATCCTGGGTAAAAAAATGATTGCCGTTATCCGGCACCCGGATGATATGACGCTCTCCCTCTGGATCCACCAGGATCGCCGGAGAAGCCGTATGGACCGCTGCACTTTTATGCAGATACGAACAGTCTGCACCGGCTTCTTCCAGTTCATGAATGATCAGATCTGCCGCACTGTCTTCACCAAGCGACGCACATACTGCTGTCTCTAGGCCAAGGCGTGCCATACTGACTGCCGCATTCACCGCATCTCCGCCGGAAGAAGCGTAATATCCCTTTGCCAGGATCCCGTCGATCGACATCAGATCACGGTCTACTCCGGTAAAAAGCGTATCCCATGTCGCAATCCCTGCACACACGACATCAAATTCTTTATTGTTCATTTCCATGTCTCTTTTCTTACCTTTAATCATACAGCAAATCGTTTCTGTCGGGCATCCTCATTCAGCGTATGATTTGTTTTCCTGTTGGTGCATCCGTCAAAAAAATGCCGGGGAGATATTTACTCCACGACACTCCTTCCTGCATGACTGTTCTGGATCATTCGGTTTCATTTTCTGTCAAACGTAAGAATATCATCTTTTAGGACGTCTGCTCTTGCGGCAAGAATACAATCCACATAATCCAGATTGGACGTATGATAATACACAAGTACCTGCATAACCACCGGTTTATCCACAAGATCGATTTCTTTCAAAAATACACCGAGTGTATCTGCAATCTCTTTTCGTCCGCACTGATACACACCCGTTAGTACATAAACAACTTCCGGAATCGTGCCCGCACCAGAACGGATTGCTTCTTCAACGCATTCTGCCTGTTCTTCTATATCGTTCAAAAGATATCGCAGGATCGCGTTCGCATCCAGTATTTTACTCATGCTTCGCCGCCATTGCTTTTATAAAAGCTTCTTTTTCCAGTTTTCTGCGATCAGCCGATGCATATTCCTTCAAAAGTCCTCTGGCCGATGTGTTATTTACTGCATAATCTTTTGGAACAAATGGAAACCCTTTTTCCTTAATGCTCTGGGCCGCGAAAATTCGAACTGCCTCAGCGAATGTTGTCCCGAGATTTCGATAAATACGTTCTACTGTTTCTTTCATTTCTGCATCCATACGAATCTGTGCAATGGCTTCTTTTGGCATTCTCTGTTCCTCCCGTATTACAAACGTAATATTATATAATACGTTTGTCAATATCGTTTGTATAACAGATTCTTTTCCATTCCATTTCCATCCGCACAAAAAAACCTCCCTGCCCATATATATGCAGGAAGGCATGTACTTCCACGAAAATCGCTGCAATTGCGGCAATGTTATTGGGTATTGTTGTTCCGGTATGCCATCAGAGCATCTGCGGCTTCCACATACCCAACAGCGCCATGTCCTGCGATCTGACAGAGGCAATATGGTGCTGCGTAGGAAACATGACGGAATTCTTCGCGTTCACTGATGGCGCTGAGATGGACTTCAACCACCGGCAGCGGTGCAATGGCCTTCACCGCATCGGCAATCGCAATGCTGGTATGGGTATAGGCACCGGGATTCATCACGATGCCGTCATAGTCTTTGAAATACGCTTCCTGGATCCAGTCCACGAGGTCTCCCTCGTGGTTGGACTGACGCAGGTCTGCTTCAATGCCGCGCTTTGCATATTCTTCGCGGATCATTGCACAGATCGATTCAAATGTCTCTTTGCCATAGATAGCCGGTTCCCGGATCCCGACCATGTTGAGATTCGGACCGTTGATCACCATGATTTTCATCGTTTATCAAATTCCTTTCTGCGCATGCCGGAGATGCGCATTTTTTCCTGCATGCCGGCGGTATCATCGTTTTCCAGCAGCGTGCGGAATTCCATCATTTCTTTCACAAAGCCATCGATCTCTTCAAGAAGAATGTCTTTGTTCAGCAGGAACAACTGCGGCCACAGTTCCTCATTGATCAAAGCAATGCGCGTCAGATCACGGAAGCTGTCACCGGTATAGCGGACCAAGTCCGGATCACTGCTGGCATTCATTAATGCAACAGCGATCACATGCGTCAATTGCGATAAGAAGCCGATCATGCGGTCATGCTGCTCGGCAGAAAGCGTACTGATGCGGCCGAAGCCCAGGATCTCTGCCACCTGCCGCATGGTTTCCAATGCGTCCGCAGGTGTATCTTCTTCGCTGACCAGCAGGAAATTGGCGCCATGGAAGCGCTCCGTATCCGCATAGGCAATGCCCCGGAATTCCCTGCCTGCCATGGGATGGCAGCTGAGATACTGTACGCCAGACGGGAGGTGTTCTTTGACATGCGAAATAACACTGCGCTTGACGCCTGACACATCACTCAGAAGACTTCCCGGCTTCAGATATCTGCCGTTTTCCGTGATCCATTTCAGAAACGCATCCGGATACAGTGCAGAGATCACAATGTCGCATTCCTGCACAAGAGAGGGATCACTGCTTCCCATTGTGATCCAGCCTTTCGTCTTTCCATAGGCAATGGCTGCTTCATCGATATCCACCGCATATACGGTATACCCTGCCTCATGCAGTCCTTTGGCAAACGTACCGCCGATGAGTCCAAGACCAATCACGCCAAAGACAGTATCTTTCCTAAGCATGCAATACCCCCGCTTCTTCCAGCACAGCATAGAACTCCGGCCAGCTTTTGGCCACGCACTCTGTCCCTTCGATCTGCACGTCTTCTGTACATGCCAGAGCCAGCATGATCAGTGCCATGGCGATCCGATGGTCCCCATGCGATGAAAGCATCCCTTCGGTATATGGATGAAGCGGCCCGTTCACAATGACGGTATCCGCATCCGAATGGAAGTCTGCACCAAACTTCTGCAGTTCTTCTTCCATGGCCGCTATGCGGTCACTTTCCTTATAGCGCAGCCGTCCGCAATGCGTGAAGCGTGTTGTGCCATGGGCAAGCGTACTGAGTGCAAACAATGCCGGACCAAGATCGGTACAGTCGGAAAGATCGATCTCTGCCCCATGCAGCGATGATGGATGGATGCGGTATCCGTCTGTTGTTTCTTCGATCACAGCACCCATCTTTTCCAGTATCTCGATCAATGCATGATCCGCCTGTATGGAATCATGCGGCATATTCCGTATCGTTACCGGTATACCCAAAGCATAGGGAATCATGGCAAGAAACGCCGCCTGGCTGTCATCCCCATCGATCGTCTGTTCAATCGGACGATAGGACTGCTTTCCTGGTATATGCAGTACATTCCCCTGCCAGTTCACAGCGATGCCGCTTTTCTTTAACTGTGCAATTGTCATTGTGACATATGGTGCCGATTCCAATGAGGATGTCAACCGGATCGTACTGTCTTCTTCCAATAAGGGAAGTGCAAAGAGCAGCCCGGTAATAAACTGCGAAGAGATATCCCCGCGCACCGGGAATTTCCCTGCCCGCAATGGTCCCTGCACCGTCAGATATTCTCCGTTTTTCTCGAAACGGAGAGACTGGCGGGCAAAAATCTCTTCATACACATCGAGTGGACGCTGCGGCAGGCGGCCGGCAAGATGGAAGGTCACCGGTGTATCGGAAAGTGCAGCCAATGGGATCAGGAAGCGTAGTGTACTGCCGGATTCATGGCAGTCGATGATGCCATGGGGCACACCAATGCCATGCCCTTCGATCTGCAGGCTGTTTCCTTCCTCTTTGATCACTGCGCCAAATGCCTTTGCGGCTTCGATCGTTGCAAGGATATCCTGGCTTTTCCCGGTATGATGCAGGTGTGATACGCCATCCGCCAGCATCGCCGCGAGAATCGCACGGTGTGTTTCGGATTTGCCCGGGGGAAGGATGAATTCTGCCGCAGATGCATTTCCTTTGCGAATGGTGCGGATCATGCGATCTCCCGTCCGACAGCAGCGGCGACTTTGCGGCAGTCTTCGATCAGCGTATGGAATTTCTCCGGCTTCAGCGACTGGGCACCGTCAGAGAGTGCTTCTTCCGGCTTATCGTGTACTTCGATCATGAGGCCGTCTGCACCAGCCGCAACCGCAGCCAGTGCCATCGGTTCGATCAGGCTCCAGCTTCCCGTCGCATGGGAAGGATCGATGACGACAGGCAGGTGCGTTCTTTCCTTCAGGATCGGAATGACTGCCAGATCCATCGTATTGCGCGTATATTTTTCAAATGTACGGATGCCGCGTTCACAGAAGATGACATTCGGGTTGCCGTTAGCCATGATATATTCCGCCGACATGATCCAGTCTTCGATCGTCGCCGACATGCCGCGCTTCAATAACACCGGCTTCTTCATATGACCGACTGCCTTCAGCAGATCAAAATTCTGCATATTGCGGGCACCGATCTGCACCAGATCCGCATTCTCGGCAAACTCATCGATCTTATCCGCACTCATTAATTCCGAAACAATTGGCAGACCGACCGCATTGCCGGCTTCCTTTAGTGCCAATAGTCCCTCATAGCCCATGCCCTGGAAGGAGTATGGGGATGTACGCGGCTTATATGCACCTCCGCGCAATAACGAAGCACCTGCGTCCTTGACTTCCTGACCAATACGCAGGATCTGCTCTTTGCTTTCCACGGCACATGGTCCGGCCATGATCACAATGGGAGATGTTCCGCCGATCTTCACGCCGCCAACATCCACGATCGTATCTTCGGGATGAAACATGCGGTTGGCCAGCTTGTATGGTGCAGATACGCGCTGCACGTTGGCGACCCACTCATTGGCGAGAATATCCCGGTCATACAGACGGGATGTATCACCGACCAAACCGAAGACGTCAAAGTTATCACCATAGATGAGACTGACCTTCAGTCCCTTATCTTCGAAGTGTCTGTGCAGTTTTTCGATTTCCTGTTTTGGTGCGCCTTTTTTCAATGTGATGATCATGGTTGTACTCCTTCTGCGACAGCGATCAGCTGTTTCAATGTTTCTTCAATGGTTCCGTTATTGTTCACCTGCACATCGCTGTACATCCGATACAGGGGCAGGCGTTCCCTGTAGAGTTGTTTCAATGCGGTTACATCTTTGGACAATGGCCGGCTGTCACTGGCATACAAGAGAGCAAGATCCCGCTGCAACCAGACGATCGTGCCATTTTCAGCAAGATAGCGCATCGTTTCCGGTGTCTTGATCACACCACCGCCGCACGAGATGATCTTGCCGGTGCCCTGCGCATTGTCTTTTGCGGTTTCGCATTCCATGCGCCGGAAGTACGCTTCCCCTTTTTCTTTGAAACATGTCGGGATATCCATCCCCATGCGGCATACGATCTCATCGTCCATTTCCACATAGGCGCGCTTTGTGACTTCGGAGAGCATCTGTGCAAAGGTGGTCTTTCCCGATGTCGGCATCCCCACCAGCACGATATTTGTCCGCTCATTGCGCAGTTTTGCCATGCATGCCTGAATCGTTTCTTCGGATGGCTCTTCACCGGTAAAGAAGAGATCTGCCGCAGCAGCCTGACGCACCAGCATCTCAAAGCCGCCCAGTGTTTTGAGTCCTCTGCATTTTGCATCATAGAGCAGATGCGTACGCAGCGGATTAGCGATGACATCGATCACTGCTTCAAGATTTGTGAATGGTTCGAGAGTTACCGGGCTTTCTTTGGTATGGGGTGCCATGCCCACCGGCGTTGTATTCACCAGTATGCGATAGTCTTCAGCACCTGCATACAATTCTTCATATGTCCGGGTATGTGCGCTCTTTGTCCGGCTGATGATGTCATAGGAAGCACCCATCGCTTCCAGTGCAGCACAGACTGCCTTCGAAGCACCCCCGCTGCCAAGCACGGCACACCGCTTCCCACTGACATCGATCCCGGCATTTTCCGTCATTTTGCTAAAACCGATCCAGTCGGTATTATAGCCCTTCAATATGCCATGGTCATTGACGATGCAGTTGACCGCTCCGATCTTCTCTGCCGCAGGATCGATCTCATCCAGATACGGGATCACTTTCTGCTTATAGGGAATCGTGACATTGATCCCGTCAAAGTCTTTTGCCCGCATATAGGTATCCAGATATTCTTCCTTCAGTTCATGCAGAGAATACTCTGCTCCGATCAGAAGCTTATGGATTTGCGGGGACCAGCTGTGTCCCAGCGGACATCCGATCAGTTCCAGTTTCTTCATAGACCGAGTATTCCTTTCAGTTCTTCCAGATCAGTTTCTTTCGTATATGCTTCCCCAAGTGCATCCGCATACACCAGTGTGATCGTTCCCTTGTCTGCTTTTTTATCCGATGCCGCAAGACGCAGGATCTCTTCGGGGTCTGCACCGCATGCACAGGGCAGATCCAGCTTTTCCAGCACTTTTGCAAGACGTGCTTTGAGGGCATCATCCCGTATCATTTTCATCATTCCCATGGCAACGCATTCCCCATGCAGGTAGGTATCCAGTCCATAGTATTCTTCATAGGCATGACCCAGTGTATGTCCGAAATTCAGCAGTTTTCTCTCTCCCTGCTCCGTCTCATCCCGTTCCACGATGCCCTTTTTCACAAACAGAGAGCGGGCAATGATCTCATCGATATGGGATGGGATATCATTGGTCTCAAACAGTTCAAAGAGATGGGGATCTTTCAGAATGCCTGCCTTGATGGCTTCGGCAAGACCGTTGTTGTAATGCCGCAGCGGCAAAGTGGATAAGACATCCGGATCCACCAGGACCATGTCCGGCTGCCAGAAGGCACCGGCACAGTTCTTATAAACACCGACATCCACCGCAGTCTTTCCGCCGATCGAGGAATCGATCTGGGCAAGCGTTGTCGTTGGTATATTCACCCAATGGATCCCGCGCATATATACCGCCGCCGCAAAGCCTGCCATATCCCCGCATACACCGCCGCCCAATGCGATCACCGTATCTTTGCGTGACACGCCATGATCCAGCATGTCTTCCAGAATATCTTCCAGCGTACGCATGTTTTTAAAGCCTTCCCCCTGGGGAAAGACATGCATATGCGCATCGGGATACTGCTGCTGCAGAAGGGAGCGCCACTGTTCAGGGACACCGTCATCGCTGATCAGAAAGACATGGCCTTCACGGCCAATCTTTTCTTTTGCACGTTTGAGAACACCCCGTTCCATGATGACGGGATAGCTGCTTTGTTTTGTTTCGATCGTAAGGATCATACCTGCCTCCTGTTAAAAAGCCATACGGCACATCCGTATGGCTTTCAGTTCGTATTCCATTCAGATATTGCCGGTTTCATGTTGAAATGGGCAATATCTGTATTGCCCTTTATCTGAATGTAAAGTTAAAGAAATACTGTTTCATCTTCATATCGCGTCTCTTCGAAGTCCATTCTACCATGCCCGAATGATAACGCAACAGATTTTTTTCTGAAAACAGTTTCAGAGCGTATATGCCTTGTAGCAGCCGATCAGGCGGTGTTCCCTGCTGTGCAGGAAGATCGATCCCAGGATCTCTTTCATCTGTCTGGTTTCACTGTTGCCTTCAAAGTCAATATAGAAGCGGTATTCAAACGGACGGTCCGCGATCGGGCGGGATTCCAGGCGCAGGATATTGACGCCATTGCGTGCCAGATCCCCCAGCATGTTGTAGAGGGCACCCGGTACATGTCGCAATACCAGCATGATCGAGATCTTGTCTGCTTCTTTTGTGACCACGGCATCTTTGGCAATGACCAGGAAGCGGGTCATATTGGACTTGCTGTCCTGCACATCGGTCATTAATGCTTCAAGACCATAGTATTCCCGTGCGCGCCACGAACCAAGCGCTGCCACCGTGCGGTCGTTTTTCTCTTTGACATAGGCGACAGCAGAAGCGGTATCCTGAAACGGCACTTGGCGAATGCCTGGGTGGCTGGCAAAGAAGCCGGCGCATTGGGAGAGCGCTTCCGGATGGGAAACGACTTCCCGGATCTCTTCGATCTTTGTCCCGGGCAATGCGATCAGATCTTCCCGCACCGGTACGATCGTTTCGCCGACCGCATGGATATCGTATTGAATAAAGAGATCATAGCTGCGGGCAATGATGCCGGTCGTAGTATTTTCTACCGGTATGACCGCATAGTCCAGTGCTCCGCGTTCCACATCCTGCAGGATGCCCGGGAAGTCTTTCCCGCTGACCGTTTCTGCATCCCTGGGGAATGCCTGCATCGCAGCGATCTCACTGTAGGTGCCGTGTTTGCCAAGATAGCCGACTTTGATGCTCATCTGCACACATTCTCCGGCTTTCCATCCAGCCATGCATAGACGTTGTTGAAGACGATCTCTGCCCTTCTGACCATCGCTTCTTCGGAAATAAATCCCTGATGCGGCGTCAGAAGCGTATGCTTCGCCTGCAGCAGCGGATAATCTTCCATCAGCGGCGGTTCCATGTCAAAGACATCGATGCATGCAAAGCCCAGTGCATCGTTATTCAGTGCATCAGCCAGTGCCGCATTGTCCACGATCGGTCCGCGCGCACAGTTGATAAATACCGCATCCGTCTTCATGAGTGCTATTTTCTCTTTCGAGATCAGTCCTCTTGTTTCCGGTGTATTCGGCAGATTCAGCGAGATGATATCACTTTCCTGCAGTACTTCATCAAGACTCTTATATACGATGCCGCGTGCCTTGGCTTCTTCTTTCTGACTGCGGTTATAAGCAATGACTCTTGCGCCAAATGCCTGGAATAATTCCGCACAGCGCATGCCGATCGCACCAAGACCGATGATCCCGACGGTGCGTCCGGCGATCTCTCTGCCGCCGATGCCCGCACTGGTGCCGCCTTTGCGGACGACATCATTTGCCTTTGCGACATTGCGCAGTGCATCAATTGCCATCCCGATGACCAGTTCTGCGACCGTCTCGGTGGAATAGCCCGCCGCATTGCAGATCATGATGCATTTCTCTCTGCATACATCCTGCGGTACATGATCGATGCCCGTAAATGCCACATCGATCAGTTTCAGATTCTTCGCTTCTTGGATCGATTCTGCATAGAGCGGATGATTGGCGATCATCACAATATCGCTGTCACACATTCTTGCTTTCTGTTCCTCAGCATCTTTGGAAAGTGTGTCATAGGATACAAAGGTATGTCCGTCCTGCTTCAGTTTCACACTGAGCCTGTCCAGGACGTCCTGTTTTACATTCAATGGTTCGATCAGACTGATCTTCATATGGTTTCCTCCGCATTTGCACGTCCAGTATACCACTGCACTTTGCCGCACAAAAGAAACACGCCCTGCATGCAGCTGCCGTCCTGCCATGGCGGAAACATCGGATCTTTCCGGCTATGACGTGATCTTTGTCGGTTTCCCGGTATGGTGGGGACGTGAGCCCAGCATCATTGATACCTTCCTGGAAAGCAATGATCTCACCGGCAAGACCGTCATCCCCTTCTGCACATCCGGCATCACCGGTGTGGAAAAGGCAGTTGCTCATATCCGCGGCATCCTCGGCAGCGGCGTAACGGTCGAAGACGGCCGCCGTCTTGGCGCCGATGGGTCAGAAGAAGAGATACGCACCTGGACCGAACTGCTGAAATTCTAAAATATGCCTGCAGGTCATCCCTGCAGGCACATTTTTTATCTGCACTCTTTCAGTATTTCACAGAGTATTGCATATGCATCGTCGAAGGACTGCAGCTCCAGCTTTTCATCCGGGGAATGAATGGCTTCGCTGATCGGTCCAAACGTAATGATATCCATGTCCGGATCCAGACCTTTGATAATGCCGCATTCCAGTCCGCCATGGGTTGCCCGCTCGGTATAGACAAGATCATGCCGCTCGCACACCCGGCGGTAGATTCTGCGCATGTTGCTTTCTTCTGTATATGCCCAGCCGCTGTAGCCGGAGACGATCTCTGCATCGAGATCCAGCAGCTTTGCCAGTGTCAATAGACGTCTTGCCAGATCATTTCTGGCACTGTCATCGGCAGAGCGGATCATGATCTCAAAGCGCACTGTGTCATCTTTTACCGAGATGACGCCAAGATTAAGCGATGCGACGGTCAGCCCTTCGATCGCCATGGAGCGGTGCTGGAAGCCATTGGGCATCAGATAGATATCATTCAGGATCGCTTCAGAGATCTTCTTTGTAATGACTTTTGTACATGGGGCACATTCTTCCAAAAGCACCACCACATCCGGATCGCTGAATGCCAGTTCCTGCGCAATGTCTTTTGCACTTTGGGACACCGCTGCCTGCAGTGCTTCTTTGGGACTCTCGGAGACAAAGGTAAATACCGCTTCTCTTGGAATGGCATTTTCTTTCATTCCGCCCTTCAGCGTGACGAGTGTCACATCCAGCCCGCTGTCTTCTGCTTCTTTGAGTATCCGTGCTGCCAATACATTGGCATTGCCGCGCTCTAAATGGATCTGTCCGCCGGAATGGCCGCCTTTAAGACCCTTTACGGTCAACTGCCACGTTGTACCATATGCGTCATCGTATTCCAGCTTCTTTGATACAACGACATCATTAACGCCGGCGGAACTGGTCGTTGTACACGATACCCCGCCGCCGTCCAGAGAAATATACCGGTGTCCGTGCAGGTCCTCTTTGCAGAGATACCCTGCACCGACAAGACCGATTTCCTCCATCGTTGTAAAGATGCATTCGATCGGCGGGTGTGCAAGTGTATCGTCTTCCAGGATCGCCAGCATATACGCCACACCGGTCCCGTCATCCGCACCCAGCGTCGTTCCCCGTGCCTTCAGCCATCCGTCTTCCACATACAGATCCAGCGGGTCTTTCTCAAAGTCATGATCCACATCATTATTCTTCTCACACACCATGTCCATATGCGCCTGCAGGATGACCGGTGCACTGTCTTCGTATCCCGGGGAAGCCGGCTTATCCACTGTCACATTCCACACACTGTCCTGGTGATATGCCAGCCCATGTTCTTTCGCAAATGCACATACCATGTCACTGACAGCCTTCTCATTCCGTGATCCATGCGGGATCCTGCAGATCTCATTGAACCAGTAACAGTATCTCTTGTTCAGATCAAATTCCATACTCTGATACTCCTTTGCACACTATTATACATGCAATAAGAAAAATGCCTCTGGCAAAGGCATTTTCCTTAATCTAACGGGGAGGGAAAGAAAATGTTTTAACTCTTGCCCATACTATAACGAATTCATGTGTTGAGATTATGTAAGACTTGTGAAAGATTAGTGAAATATTCACTTATTACATTAAAAGCTTCTTTCCGAAGAAAGAAGCTCATGCATACTGACTGAATCACAGTGTGAATAGCACACTATTTTTTTACATGAAGTGTTTCTGCGAGAACCATTGCACCAAAGGCGCAGATGGTAATATTGAGGACTTTGACCAATGGTCTGACATCCATGAAGAATGTAAGAATACCGGCAGTGATCACCACCAGCATCAGAAAGAAGTTTTTCCAGTTCATGTTTCCCTCCGGCCTACTAATCATAGCAGGAAGAGGCAGGATTGTGTATAATAATGTCTGCACACGTCCTTGTAGCTCACCTGGATAGAGCGTACGCCTCCTAAGCGTAAGGCAGTGGGTTCGAGTCCCGCCAAGGACGCCATCATAGCGGAATTTCGTCACCGAACGGAATTCCGCTTTTCTTGTCTGTGCGTGTTACCGCTTATCCTTCAGCAATGCCGCTGCTTTGAGAAGTTTGCCACAGCGGGTATAGGCCGCATGCAGGTTGTTGAGGGCTGCCTGGGTGCGGGGATGATGCAGACCAAGGGTGCTGCGGTATGCCGCATAGACTTCTTCACCAAGAGCAGCAGAGCGCTTCCAGTCCCCGCTCAGTCCGTAATACCACATGAGATTATTGCCGGCAAACAATGTATCCGGATGGTTCTTCCCATGCAGGCGGATGCGTGTCTCATAGACTTTCTGCAGGCATTCGACAGCCTTCTTCGGCTGGCCGCTGTTGCCATAGGCAACTGCCAGATTATTCAGCGTCAGAAGCGTACTGGGATGTTCATGGCCGATCACCGCACAGCGTTTCTGATAGACTTTCTCCCCTTCGGCGATGGCACGCTGGTAATTGCCGGTATTGAGATAGCCCAGTGCCACTTCATGCAATGCCGCCAAAGTATCGGGATGGTCTGCTCCAAATACCTCATTGCGCAGTGCATAGGACTTCTGTGCCATTGCCAGGGAATTGGCATAGTCTTTGGCATTGCCATAGAAGACAGCAAGATTATTGACATACAGCATCGTACGCGGATTCTTCGGACCAAGCTTGCGCTCTGCCGCCTGCAATGCCTGCGTCTCATAGCGGATCGCATCATTGTATCGGCCAAGATTCGAGCTGCATAATGCGATCAGATTCAGTACTTCGATCGTATCGATATGATCTTCACTAAGGATCTGGCAGTATGTGCGGTGCAGCGGCAGTGCCTGCTCAATGGCATCGCTGTAGCGGCCGCTCACATTGAGAAGACGCACCACGGCGCGGCGTGCGGTCAGTGTACGGGCATGCGTTTCGCCAAACTGTGCGATGCAGCGGCTGCAGGCAGTCTCTGCATATTCCAGTGCCATTGCATAATCACCTGTCTTTTCATAGACATCTACCAGCCGTTCCAGAGAGGCAATGGTATCCGGATGGTTTTCACCCAGGACCTCACTGCGCAGGACATAGGCATCTTCCATCTGTTCTCTTGCCTGCGTATAATTGCCGCAGTTCATGTTG
This sequence comes from Solobacterium sp., assembly GCA_017539385.1. GTDB lineage: Bacteria > Bacillota_I > Bacilli_A > Erysipelotrichales > Erysipelotrichaceae > Bulleidia. The sequence goes on from JAFYHC010000044.1 coordinate 28,303, forward strand.
TATACAGCCGCATTATTTAATGCCAGAAGAGTATCGGGATGCTTTTTGCCGAGATGCTGTGCACGCCATGCATACACTTCTTTCATGATGGGAAGTGCTTCGCGATAGCGGCCGGCATCTCCCAGGCACACACCAAGCGTATTGCGGTAATTGACAGTTACGGCATTGTCTTCCCCAAACAGTGACTTACGGCCTTCATATGCATCTCTTGCATATTGGATGGCTTCGGGATATTTCAATGCCCGCAGCTGTGTCATAGCAAGCCCATGCAGAGCAGAATACGTATCCGGATGGGTGCTTCCCAGAATGGCCTTTCGTTTCTCATAGACACGTTTGCCCAGTGCCAGTGCTTCATCTGTTCTGCCTTCACTGCGCAGAAAGAGAGCCAATTGTGACCAGGCTTCCCATGTGTCCGGATGATCTTCACCATGACGCTTTTCAATTGCCTGTACCGCTTTGCGGGAGATTTCCGCTGCTTTGAGAAGATCTCCGTCATTGGAATAGGCAGCCGCAAGATCACGCAATGTACGCAGTGTAACGGGATGATCTTCACCCAGCAGCCGTTTTATGCCATTGTATGCTTTCTGCATATGTCCCAGCGCCGTATGGGGATCCCCGTTTCTTCCGGTACATTCCGAAAGAGTCTTCAGACTCGCATATGTTTCCGGATGATCTTCTCCGAGTACTTCCCTGTGCTTGGCATAAGAAAGCCATGCAAGTGTTTCCGCCTTGCTGTACTGCCCGTTATTGTAATAGGCATAGGCAAGATTATTCTGTGTCAGAAGTGTGCTTGGATCTTTGTCTCCGACGGTCTTCTGATACAGTTCATATGCTTTTAAAAGATACTCCAGTTCTTTATCATACTGACCGCATTTGCTGGCAAAGACACCAATGTTCTGCAGGGCTGTGATCGTTGCCTTGGCGTTATCGCCAAACAGTGCTCTTCGCTTTTCATATACCAGTCTGCCATAGGCCAGTGCCTTGCGGTACTGGCCTGCCTGGCTGTAATACACCGCAAGATCATTGATCACGCGCAGTGTAACGGCATCCTCTTTTCCAAATACCTGTTCATAGACAGGAAGGGATTCCTCCAGCAGCCGCAAAGCTTCTTCATACGACCCGGCCGACGACAGCATGGATGCATATTCGATCAGCTGGTTCAGATACTCTGCCGATGTATTCCCATTGCTTTCCAGCAGGGCATCGATCAGCTTCTTCTGCCATTTGACTGCCTTTTTATAATCCAGATCCACACCGGTGCCGCTGCGGTACATGGAGGCAAGCTTGCGCATGGCTTCATGAAGACCGCTTTCTGCCGCTTCCGTGATCAATGTCACGCCGCGCACACGGTCTGTTTCCACATCAATGCCTTCCAGATACGCCAGACCGATCAGGAATGTATGTACGGCATCTTTGCGGCGTGTCTGCAGCTTGAGCGCAGAGATCGCTTCCTTCAGCATATTCCGGAGTTCTGCAGCGTCCTTGCCATCTGCGCACTCCGGGATACCGGGATACTGTTTCCTGAGTTCTTCTTCATCCGTATCCTTCATGAGCACAGGGAACACAGGCTTGCCCAAGGAATGGGCAGCCGGATATTCCACATTGCGGACATAATTCTCTTCATTGATCAGATTCGGTGTTACCAGCAGTGTAAACAGTTCACTTTTATGCAGTGCCTGCTCGATCGTCGCATCAAAATTCTCACCCGGAACCAGATACTCATCATACCAGATCGCAATATCCCGGTATTCTTCATGGGCATGGATCATGCGCATGAGTTCATTGGCATACAGTCTGTCCTTTTTCCGGTAACTCAGAAAGATATAGAAATCAAACGCATCCTGGATCCTGCGTACCGTCTCTTCCGAAACCAGTACCGATTCCAGATACTTCTTCAGTTTCTCTTCATATGTGATCTCGCCTTTGCCATGGGCAACACGGTCCAGAAACTGCATCGTTCCAAACTGCCTGGTATCGCTGTACAGGGCCTCCAGACCCTCTTCCATGACGATCGGAAGCACAGGGATATGATGTTCCAGTGCAAACGGAATATCCCTCTCCAGGGCCCGGGAATGGTCTGTCAGCAGGCGCAGTGTGATCGGAATGACAAACAGGTTCATATCCCGCATATCATCCATTTCCACGTCTATGCTCATATCTTCGCCATAGCAGACAGCACAGTTTTGTGCATTCAGCAGATCAGAGGCAATGATGTCAAAGGTATCCCTGACATCTTCCGGATGACAGGTAAAATACACTTTCGGCATTCCCTGCGGATTGGCATTTCCCTTTGTTTTGATACACAGTCTGTTCATGATACCCTCCATGCATGTTTTTTCTTATTATACCCGACCATGATATCCGCATCGATATGGGCGGTAATGACACAGCGACGATATTCCGAGCATCTCTTTAGACAGAGAAAGCGCCAACAATAACGCTGACACCTCCATGATGTACCGTCATGAGGACTATGTGGATGCCATTCGTCTTGTCAATGAAGGAAAGATCCAGCTGAAGCCATTGATGTCTTCCCACTTCGCCTTCAAAGACTATCTAAAGGCATACCAATACATCGATGCAAACCGGGAATCCACAATGAAAGTCCTGATCGATGTCGATCCTTCCGACGAGTAGTCTTTCCTGCTGTTTTCCTCATCTGAAAATACCGTTCCCCCAAAGGAACGGCATTTTCATTGTCTCTGTATGATGTTTTATCCCAGGATCCTGGCAGCTGCCTTCTGGAACGCTTCTTCCTCCTGCTGTATGCGCACACGGTTCGCACGCAATACATCCAGGGGAATTTCTTCAGCATCCTGCCAACGCAGCTGACGGGATGCCTTCTCACTTTTCAGAACGATCTGCTCATAGCAGGGACCGTTCAGCAGCACACCCAGTGCTTCCTCTTCCGTCAGAAAGCCGCTTGTAACAATGCCGAACAGATCAAAGATCGTATCATTGGCGATCGGACCGCGTATGATATCTGCTTCGGCATAATCATCCCCATATCCCTGCCGGTTATGAAAAATATACCGGTACCAGTCCGCATTCCGCTCCAGTGTCTTTACCGCAAGACCATCCAGATCCAGAACATACCGGTTGACATATACTTTCTGGTCTTTGTGCTCTCTTGCCCATGTATATGCAAATTCCTGATCCAATGTCAGATAGAATCCCTGCCCAAAGTCCGCATTCTTTCTGCCATGATGAATATCCGGTTCATGGATGATGTCATATCCCGTATGATACAGCAATAACGAATCCATATCGTATCCTCCATCTGCACTACACATTCCTGATTCATGATCATCAATGCATTTACCCTTCATACGTCCAATGACTGCTGTCCTCGTTACGCACTTCTAATGAGAAAGAAGAAGCACCAACATTTATATCGATGCTTACCTGTCTTTCCATTTTTCCAGCACTGCCTCTACCTGAGCGATAAGTTTTTCTTTCTCCGGAATTACATACGTATAGGTCGATGCAAAAATGTTGTTGGAAAGACCGCCCAGAGCATACTCTGCGCTCACATTATCTTTGTCAGTACAAAGAATGATTCCGATTGGCGGGTTATCACCCGGTTCATTCACTTCCGCAGCATAATAATTCAGATACATATTAAGCTGACCGCCTCCGGCATCAGTTTGACTGTTTTAAGTTCAATCAATACATACGCATGCAGTTCTTTGTTGTAGAAGACCATGTCCACATAGTAATGCGTATTATTTAGTGTTACCCGTTGCTGAGTCCCCACAAACATGAATCCTCTGCCAAGTTCCAGCATGAAATCCTCAATCTGCCTGACCAGCGCCTTTTCAAGTTCATTTTCAAGAATCGGCTTATTCTCCGGAATACCAAGGAACTCAAAGACATACGGATCTTTTACAATATCCTCCGGAACCGCAATTTGCTGACCTTTAGTCGCCAGTTCATACACTTTTTCCTTGTTTGCTTTCCCCTCAGACAGCAGCAGCCTTTCAAAGAGAGACGTTGAAATCTGGCGTTTTAACTCCCTGACAGACCAGCCGGAACGTTCACATTCTTTCTCATAGAAACTGCGGCGATCTGGGTCAGAGATAATAAGAAAAGTTCACAGTAATGTGACCAGCTTAATTTAGCAGACAGCGTCTGTTGAATCTGATACGCTTGATAAAATCTTCTCATAAATTGCAGATTCGAAACAGAAAAGCCTCTCCCAAACTCTTTTGTCAACTGTTTTGAAATCTGCTTTAAAGTCGATTTTCCATATTCAGCTCTTTTGTCGCTGTCTTGCTCGTGCTCAACAATAACACGGCCAATATTCCAATAGGCAAGCAACTGCTCGTTATTGACTTGAACCGCAGCTTTTTGCCTTGCATTTATCATAATTTCTCTTATTTGAGAAATCATTTCTTGTTGAACGATCAATTCATTTTCCATGATGAATTCCTCTCTTGAATTTAACAGACAGTGTCTGTTAAATCTTATTTGCTTTCCTTTGGAAGCTCATCCGCCAGTTCAATAACATCTGTGATTTCACACTTCAGGGCATCGCAGATCTTCTCCAATGTTTCCATGCTAATACCTTTGTTTTTACCCATATTAGCAATGATATTCGTTGTGAGCCCGGCAGCGATCCTGAGATCTTCCTTTTTCATGTTTTTATCCAGAAGTGTATGCCATAAAGGCTTGTAGCTGATATGTCTCATAAATATCCCATTATTTCCAAAAAAGTACAACTGCACTCAGCACAGATACAATAGCATTAATCTTGCGTTTTGACAATTTTATATTGCTATAACGTATCGATAATGGTGTGTTATCACACATTTATATCGAAATCAGAGATCCGATTGCTAAACAACAGGGCATCATGAAGTGCTTTGTACGGTATGAGGGGAAACCGGAAAACCTTGGACAAAGCACCCAGAATAGAGTAAAGTAGAAATGTTCGATAGAACACTCGGGATGTAGCGCAGTTTGGTAGCGCACTTGAATGGGGTTCAAGGGGTCGTGGGTTCAAATCCCGTCATCCCGACGCAAAGCACCGGAAGACCCGGTGCTTTTTTCGGAGGCGCATATGGATCCAAGGATCAAAGAACAGGAAAAGATGGCAGCGCGGATACAGACGCATGGCATCTCCACAGCAGAGATACGTACCGTGGCAGGCATCGATACTGCGTACTGGCAGAAAGATAATAAAGAGTACGGGGTATGTGTGATCTGTGTCTTTGATCATGCATCAAAGAAGCAGATCGAGTGCGTACATGCATATGGGGAAGTAACCACAGAGTATATACCGGGATTACTGGCATATCGGGAACTGCCGCTCATACTGGAAGCATATAAAAAGCTGCGGACACATGTGGATCTGTTGCTGTTTGACGGCAACGGGATCCTGCATCCGCGGCATATGGGCATTGCAAGTCATGCCTCTTTGGTACTGGGTATTCCTTCCATGGGAATTGCCAAGACATTTTACCACTATGGAGATGGACGCTACAGCATGCCTCAGAATGTACCGGGTGCGCATACCGACATCGTTGTAAACGGACAGGTGGATGGACGGGCACTCCGTACAGCAAAAGATGTAAAGCCCATCTTTGTATCCATCGGCAACCGGATCGATCTCGATACTGCATGTGCTGTAGCAATGCACTATGTAACAAAACGCAGCCACATTCCCCTGCCCACCCGTGAAGCAGACCTGGAAACAAAGCGGCTGCGCAAATTGCTTAAAGAGAATACTTCTCTTTGATATCGCGATAATGTTCCCGACGCAGATCAGAGACTTCCACGCTTCCGTCGTCCCTCTGCACATAGCGCAGTGAACAGAAGCCGATCCGGATCCGCAGGATCAACTTGTCCGGAAGTTCATCGATCAGTTCCGTTTCCCGTAATACGGCTTCTTTGAATTCCCGCATGGAATTCCATGTGCCGTAATATTTGGTCATCCCGGTAAGGGAGGCCATTTTTGCTTTTTCCATGCTTATGCGATCACTTCCACTGTGATGTCATCAAACAGCTCCATGACATCATCCATATGCACGTCTTCCAGTGTCGAAGAAACTGCCCCTGCCATTGCACCGGCAAAGCGCAGTGCATCTTCTCGGGAAAGGCCATCCATGACCTTGCCGATAAATGCCGCAAGCATCGCATCCCCGGTGCCTACCCGGTTCATCCGTTCTTTCTTCCTGGAACAGGTCATTTTATACGTGCGGTCACGGCACATTAATATGCATCCCTGCTCACCCATCGGAAGCAATATTCCGCGTAATCCTGCTTCTTTTGCCTTCTGCAGGTATTCCATCGTTCTGGCCGGATCTGCTTCGTTTCCAAATAACGCAGCCAGCTCTGCCTCCGTACGCTTGATCAGATCCGGATGGCATCTGCACAATGTTTCCAGTGACAGTTTCTCTGTATCCAGTACGACCTGTACGCCATGTGTATGCAGATGATCACAAAGCGATACAATGAACTCTTCATCAAATCCCTTCATCAAGGATCCTGCAATCACGCATACATCCCTTTCCCCGGCATCCGCCAGCGCATTCATCACTTCACTGCGCACTCTGGCATCCGCACACGGTCCTTCGCCGTTAACAGCGATCATATTGCCATGATCATGCAGTTTTACATTCACACGGTTATTCCCCTCTGCATGGACTGCCCGCAATTCAATATACGGATCCCCCTTGAATTCACTCTCAATAAATGCCCCGGTAAAGCCGCCAAGCACCGCACATGCAACAGAGGGAATCTTCATGATACTCAGATCCTTCGATACATTCAGTCCCTTTCCTGCCGCTTTAAACCGTTCATTCTTTGCCCGGTTAACTCCCTCATCCCGCAGGTCACCCTGTATTTCCATGTAATAATCAATTGCCGGATTCAATGTCAGTGTATAGATCATAGAGACCCCCTCTTCATTATTATTTATATGCTTTTATTGCTAATTCCAGTGTAGCACAAATATCCCTCCGGCAAAAATCCCACTTGTCCGGTCATTTTAGGTATCCTGCTTGATTTACTCCCGTCCGCATACTACGATGCATGTAACGGTAATACTCTTTCTGAACTAGTTGTATTTATACCATTATGACAATTTGTTTTGTTGTATTTTTTCTATCTTTTGTCATGGTAGATTCTGAAAGGAGGTTAATCGTTTCTTGTCATGGGAACCAGGAAGTATTCTGAACTATCACACCACCCACCTTCCGAAGCGTCCGTTTCGGAAGACCAGACCAAATCGCTCACCTTTTCACAGATTACGACAATGTGTCTTGAATCCAAAAAAGATGCATTGAAGCAATCCACATATAATCAGTATTGGAATCAGTGCAACAATCACCTATTGAATGAATTCGGTGATGAACCATTCTCTTCGATCACAGTAGACCAACTCAATGAACTGTTGAAGAGAAAGATGCAGGAAGGCTATCAGTTCTCGACCATCATGAACCTCAGGACCATCCTGACGATGATCCTGCGCTACGCTGTACAGAACAAGATACCAACCGCAATCACCGGTCAGCTCTTTACGCCCCGCTATCATGTGAAGGAAATGGAAGTATTCACCCGCTGGGAACAGAAGCAGATCGAAAACCTGCTCTATGACCGCAAGGATGACTACATACTTGCCATCTTCCTGTCCATGTACTGCGGACTCCGTATCGGTGAAGTATGTGCCCTTCAATGGAAGGACATCCACTTCCGCAACGGCACCCTGTCTGTTACAAAGACCCTGTGCCGCATCCAGGACTCCGGCAATACGGCCAAGAAGACCTATGTTGCCTCAGTATTACCGAAAACGCACAGTTCCATACGTACCATTCCGATTCCGACATTTCTGATGCCCCTGCTTCGGGCGCATCGAAAAAAAGATACTGATTATGTGATTACAGGCACCGAATGCAGTATGGAACCCCGTACCTGCCTCAGGCGTTACAAGACGATTCTCAAACATGCCAATGTATCCAATTACTCGTTTCACGCACTGCGTCACACCTTTGCGACACGCTGCGTAGAAACCGGCATGGATCCAAAGTCCCTCAGTGAGATCCTTGGACATTCCACCGTCAAGATCACTCTTGACCGCTATGTCCACCCTTCCATGGACTATAAGAGAACACAGATGAATCGTCTGAAAAAAGTTACAAAACTAGACGTCTGAGGCAGGCTTACCCACTCCCTGACCCCCTCTCGGGATGCACCGAAATCGGTCTTTTAATAAAACATTAAAAGGCCAAAGCGGAAGCATCTAGGAGGGGGACTTTTTTATGAAGCATTCCAGCAAGTTTCTGTCTGTATTGATGGCTCTTATGATGGCGTTCTCAGTCGTCATGGTTCCTGCACGGGCAGAAGAAAACGAACCAGAAGAAGGATCTGGCCAGGGTTGGAGAAAATGGGTCGAGCAGCTTGAGGGTGAACCTGAAGAAGCGATGACTGTAATTCCAGGAACTGAGCCGGAACCTACACCGGAGCCGTCACCGGAGCCGGTTGTCATTGATGAACCGGAGTATACTTCCGGCACTCTGACGTACGAAACAGAAGATTATACAATTACAGTTACATATCCTGCAGAAGCAAAAGTATCTGCTGATACACAGCTTGCTGTCAGAGAGATTCCTTTTGAATCTGAAGAATATGCAGGCTATTACGAAAAGACGTTAGAAAAACTGAACGAAAATGCAACATTTGGCAATGAACTTGAACCGGATACCCGTAAAGGTATTGCGTCTGCTGTATATTTTGATGTTACTCTCGTAAAAGATGGACAGGAATATGAACCTGAAGCAACGGTTGATGTAAATATTACATTTAATAACGGAGGTCTGCCGCAGTTTGACGGCGAAGAGACGAAAGTCATCCACTTTGCGGATGCGGGTACAGCTGTTATTGAAGAACCGGACCTGGAAGTCGGAACTTCAGAAGAAGGTCTGAATGAAGGAATGCCGGAGGGTGATCTCGTTAATGATTTTGTTTATACACAGGATAGTTTCTCTGTGATCGGCGTATTCACAACAGACAAGTATATCGGAGATATTGTTGTCAGCGAATATGCTCCAAAACTGAACGCTGAAGGCGACACCATTGCCGCAGATAAAACCGTTACTGACAGCGATAACGATGGCATCTATGATCTTGAACTCTATGTCATGGGTAATTCCGATACTTCATCCAGCCAGACCGTTGAAAAGACCAACGTAATTCTTGTTATCGACAGATCCGGTAGTATGAAAGATATGACATATTCAGTATTCACTTCTTCGGATACATATGATTCTAATGCTGAGTATTATTTTAAATACAATAATAATTATTATCGCGCATATTATGTTAATGGCGTGTGGGGTTATTACGATTATAGCTACACTTTCAATCCGTTAGGAACTGGAACAACGATCTATTTAGGTCAGACACGAATGGATGCCACAAAGAAAGCTGCATGTTCTCTGGTTGATAAACTGCTCAGCAACAATAAAAATGAAACTGGTAAAGAGGATATTATTGAAATATCTTTGATCTCATTCGCAGGAACAAACAAAAATGCAAATGATGCGACAATTGTTGTTCCTTACGACAGCACAAACACAATAAATGCAACATACCTTAAAAACCAAATTAATAATATCAATGCAAACGGTGCAACAAACTGGCAAGCTGCTCTTCAGAAAGCAAAGTCTGAAGCAGACAATTTCAAGCGCGATGAAGCGAATGAATCTGTTGCGGTCATCTTCTTAACAGATGGAATGCCAACATTCTATAATGGCGGAGGTACCGGTTATGAAGATCCAATTTCCAATGTTCAGACATGTTGGGATAAAGCAAAAGATGATGCACGAGCTATCGCCGGCAATGCTTCTTATACGCTTTACAACATCTTTGCATATGGAAACGGCTCAGATTATCTGAAATCTTTAACGAATTATGCGTATGGACGTAATGGAAGCTGGAATGACACAACAGATACGACATACACAAATAAATATTTCTTTGATGCAAAGGATACCTCTGCTCTTGAAGCTGCGTTTGAAACAATCATTCACAATATCAGCAACAGTGTTGGTTACGGTGGTGTAGCAGTAAGTGACGGCGTAAACCTTGGCGCAACGAATACTTCTGCTACAGTCGGCGGAACCATCAATCCGGAAGAATTCACTTACACGGTATATGACGGTACAAAAATCGTTTATTCAGTCAAGTTTGATCACAACGGAAATAACGCAACATTCACGATCAACGGCCAGGAATATACAGCAGCCTGCACAACGGTAAATACACCGATCAAAAACGAAGCAGGTACTGTAGTAAAGACGATCACTTCGAAAGTTGCCACAGTCACAGTCGACGGCGTCGAATATAAAATGTCCCCTGCTACACTGGATAACGCAGGTAAGATCGAATGGGAACTTGCAGGACTTGGTATCCTTGACAACTACAAGTATGCTCTTTCAATGCATGTATGGCCGAATCAGATGTCTTACGACATCGCAGCTGACATGAATAACGGAATCTATCCTGACCTCGAGACAGCAATCGCAGCTTATGGTATTACAGATGAAGCCGAGATTGCTAAGATCAAGGCATCCATTGAAAAGGAAGCAGACGGCAGCTACGCGGTATACACAAACTATGAACAGTCTGTAAGATACTACGAAACAGATGAACAGACTATTGATGGTCAGACAACCACAACATACAGTGATGAAAAGACTAAGCCTTTAACAAAACCGAACCCAATTCCTCTTACAGGTTCCACGATTCCGATGGAGAAGAAATGGGGAAGTGATCTTGCGATTGCAGAGCTTCAGGAACTGGTATTTGGAAAGAATTCTACCTACACAGGATATACTGTTACACTCAAGCTCAACAGAGATGGTAAAGAATATACGTCTTACACATTCCCGAAACTGAATGATGCAGGACAGCCGGTCGATGCTGACGGCAATGTTAGCACCGATGCTACGAAGCTTGTATGGCACCAGGATGCAGCTATCTCCCCAGGACGTCTTACAACAAAAGATCCGGGCGGAAAAGATTATAAAACTGTAAAACTGACAGGAAAGACATTGAATGGTGTCGATATTTCCGGCACATACTATGTTGTATCTGATGGTCATGAATACACGATCGAAGAAGCTGCTGGTTCTGACCTGCACTTTGAGTTCAGCACAGATGTTTATCATCCGATGCTCGTGGATGGAAAACTGATGAATGTCAAAGTGGTAACAAATGATAAAGGCGAGATCGTAGATGGTTCTGATGCTGAAGTGATCAATCCGGAAATGACTAGCGTTTATGCAACAAATACCCTGAAGGGTGGCTTGAATATCCGCAAAGTTGTTACGATCGAAGATCAGAAAACAGAAGTTAAGGACTGCACAGATGAGTTCACATTTGAAGTAACTCTCACAAAAGACGGTAAGCCTTATGGAACACCGGCTGATCAGTACAGTACAACGAAACCTGCTGAGTATGATGAGGAAGGTCACGGCGGATGGAGCTATGATCAAAATCATGACTTCTATTACAAGTCTGGTTTTTCTGCATTCAACATTTACAGCGGAAAAGATGCTGACGGCAATAGAACAAGACTGGATCGTAGCTGGATCCCGGCCGATGGGAAACTGACACTTACAATGCCGGCTAATGGTGAGATCCGTGTTGTTAACCTTCCGTCCGGTACAGAATATACAGTCAAGGAAGTTGTTGGTGAGAGCGGTGAATATCAGTACTTCAAAACAGTTTCCAGCATCAAGGTTGGTGAGAATGATGCAGGCGAAGATCTGATCGAAGTTGATACGGAGCCTGTTACAACAACCGACAATACTGTTACAGGTACAATCAGAGGAAACAAAGCTAATCTCGAAACGTACTACAACTGGGCAGCAAACTTCTATGTTTACCACTCCAGTGATAACACAATTGAAAAGATTTCCTTCTCTGACAGCCGCGTCAAAGGCAAATATGATGCTGAAACAAAGAAATACACATATGACTTCAATCTCGTAAATGAGACAAAAGAAGGCTATCTGTATGGCGGTTACTATAAAGCATATGGCGGACAGGTGATGCAGGATGACGAAATCATCAAAGCCACTTACTCTGAAACTACTGCTGATATCAAAATGGAATATGTTGCTGTACGAAAAGATGGCTTATGGGCTAAGGATTCTGATACATCTGTCAAGTATGATGGTTCCAAGTTCAATGCCTGGAAAGCAGCAAATGCATATACAGCAGACAAAGGTACTGCAATGCATCCGGCCAGCAGCAAAGTCTACTATCTGAAGGAAGTACCGGACAGCTATCTGAGACCGTATATCGAGATCGTCTATGATTCCTATCATGTTGAAAATGGAGAAAAGGACTATCCGATCGTGCAGCTCCACCTGATTACTGCTGTTGACGACGGCAACTACAGAGAAGCAGGTATCTATTACGACGGCAGTGCATATAAAAACTCCGGAAAGCTCTCTTCAACATTGAAAATTACACTGGCAGATGGAACAACTGAAAAACTGACAGCGAAGAACGTATTCAACGGAAAGAAATATCCGGATAATAAGCCGATTTCTGTTCCGAGAGGTTATCTCTCCGCAATTAACATGACAAAAGAGTTTGCAGGCTTCGAAGAAGGCAAGAAATTCTCCATGACTCCATACTTCGTCACACTGGATGGTGTAGATGTTAACGGCAAGCCGGATGGTGTCAAAGTACATGGTATTGTGGACAGAATTGTCGATGTTGGAAATAAGAAGTATGTTGCAGGAGAAAACAAGACCGGAATTGCTCCTGGTATCTACTCAACAGACACAGTTGCTGACACTTATGAAAAACGCAGTGGCAGAGTGAAATAGCAGGAGGTTAACAAAATGGGTATTGAAGGTGGTTTAGTTTTATCTCCAGAAGAATATGCTAAATGGAAAGCAGAGAAACCTCAAGAATTCGCTGTATATGAAGAATATAGCTATCAGGATGAAGATGGCAACTGGGTTCTTGAAGAATGGCCTGAATGGATGGATGATGGTGATCCGACAAACGGACCGTTTGACTTCGCATTAAATCCTTCACAGAGGCATATCGGCTGGTAAGTTAAGTTAGTAAGAATGGGGATGGTCAACATCCCCATTCTATTTTGCAAAAGATGAAATATTATAACGGAATATTTGGAACACAGAATATATGCATTGGACTTCGCCAGGAAAGTACTCTGAAGTATTTTGGTAATTGGCTTACACCTGCGGATGATTATGGTTCTGCTGTTATGGTACAGGATGAGGATTTCAAAATGTATGCCGAGAAGTGGAAGATACCAGACAATGCATATACAGAATATGCACTCAGTGTTTTTCGGGTATGCGATGTACTCCTCACGAATAAGTCATGCGTGTTTCATGGCGCAGCATTTCACTGGCATGAAAAAGCATTCCTGTTTACTGCCCCCAGCGGGACAGGCAAAAGCACACAGTTATTTCACTGGTGCAGTCTGTACCGGAATGATATACAGATCATGAACGGCGACAAACCGATCCTTGCTGCAGAAAATAATGAAATTACTGTTTACCCTTCTCCATGGAAAGGAAAAGAAGGTCTTGGAAATGATACGCTGAAGGCACCCCTTGCCGGCATCATTTTTCTGGAACAGGGATCAAAGAACCATATCGCAAGAATGCCGATATCAAAAGCAGTAAAAAGTCTGCTGCCAAGAATATTAACGACTGCAGATAATACAGAAATCGTTAAGAATGCTGGCAGAATGCTGGAACAAATACTGCTGTCGGTTCCGGTATGGAAATTGACCAATACCGGAGATCTGGATTCTGCAGTATTAACGCACGATACATTGGAAAAGGAATTATTCAGCGATGAAATATAGATTTCAGGACGGAATTGTATATACAAAAATAGCTAAGGTCCATCTCCTTGTGGCTACACGGAAAGCGTGGGACCGCTATCCTGCGATAAAAGAAGTTAATGCATTGCAGGGAACGTTCTGCGAAGGTATAAGCCGCGGCATGGAGGAAGAAGAAATCGTGCAGGCGATCCTGCTTCCGGAACGTATGAGTAGAGATTCTGTTCGTAAACGTCTGTCAGTGTTTATACATAAGATGCTGGATGAACGATATATTGTGCCGGAGGAAGAATGAACAGCGAAAGAGCACTTCTTTTGCAGTGTCTGAAAGATTTCTGCCATCATCAGAAGACAGAAAAATTCAGTGATGAGGTTGACTGGGAACGGTTTGAGAAATTGCTGCAGAGTCAGTCTCTTGGAGGTCTGGTATACCACCAGTGTGAAAAGTGGATTCCAAGGCATTTCCGGCACTTTCTACTGCAGGAGGCCTATTTCTCAGTGAACCGTCAGATTCTCTTTGAGGAGATTGCAAAAGGCCTCACAGAGCGATGTATTCCCTTCATATGCATGAAAGGATCGGTTCTGCGTGAGTACTACCCTGTTAAGGAATTACGGACAATGGGTGATATCGACTTCATCATACATACGGAAGACCGTGAGGCTGTAGATTCAATGATGTGCAGTGATCTTTGCTACAACAAATTTGTAGATAACCACGCTGTATGGACATACTACATCAAAGACTATCAGATCGAAGTACATGATCATATGTTCTATGAACATCTTACAAATGACTTTGATTATCAGTCGTATTTCGACAATATCTGGCATCATAAACGTTATGGATCAGTCTTTGGCTATACGTTAGAATATTTATACATACCGGAACCTGATACACATTTCCTGTATCTCATGACGCATACAGCGAAACATATTCTGAATAAGGGATCCGGATTCCGTCCGTATCTGGACATGGTACTGATGTGTCAGTCAAATGATCTGGACTGGCAATATCTGGAAAAGGAGCTGGCAAATATCTGCCTGCTCGATTTCACAAAGACATGTTTTGCACTATGTGAAGAATGGTTTGATGTAAAAATGCCTCTGGAACACGGGAAAATCGATCCGGTGTTCCTGAAGCAGATTACAGATAAAACATTCCATGATGGAATCTTCGGCCTTGACAACGAACAGAATGCAGGTGCCCATACAGCGAAGGAAATTGAGCGGTCAAAAGGAAATTACCTGTTAGGATCCCTGATGATAATTATTCGGCTGCTGTTTC
Source organism: Solobacterium sp. (assembly GCA_017539385.1). Lineage (GTDB taxonomy): Bacteria > Bacillota_I > Bacilli_A > Erysipelotrichales > Erysipelotrichaceae > Bulleidia. Next base: position 43,428 of record JAFYHC010000044.1, read on the forward strand.
CCCCATATCGGGATATGCAGCTGATCCCCTGGTATTCCTTTGTGGATGGACGGCCATGGCTGATGCCTATTGCATGGGTTTATCGCTGGTTCTATTGCATCACACACAAACTGAAAAGCAGTTTTCAGAAATTGAGTGAGCCGGTACGGCTTCGAAAAACGATCAAACAACGCGAAATATATATTAAGGATTGGGGCTTATAACCCAGGAAAGTGAGAATACTATGAAAAAGACAATTCTTTGCATGCTTGTATTTGTTCTGCTGTTTGCCGGATGCAGGAAAAAGGATACACACGCTTCCGGTCAGGCTGGATCAGGTATGGATACTTCTGCCTTTGAACCCGGTACAGAATCTGCAGAAGAGCCTGCACCGGAGCCGATGGAAATAGAGGAAGAGACCGAAGTTGAATTGGAACCCGGTCAGGAAACTACCGGATTTTAACCCTGTTCACACTTTGTTAATATGCACAGCATACCAGGTGCATGTACAATGATATACGTATGAAGGTACGTGTATTTTGCAGCATTACCATGATTGCGGTACTGGTCCACAGTACCGCTTTTCCAATTGCCGCAAAAGATGAGCCTTCCCCTCCCGTTCCTCAGGAATATCAGGAACTGACGGATCCCATAGCTCCTGCTTCCACTCCCAGTCTGCACACAGATCAAATACCTGTATCTGTTCGACAAATAGATAAGCTGATTGATTATATACAGAAGAATGGGATTGCGTCAGAAGATGGCAAATGTCTCTATCTCTATGATATCCTCTCTGCCCCTTCTGAGATCTTATTGACATATTATCCGGATACAGATACGATCCAGTATCTCTCCGGCAGACATATAGCAGAAGAAGATGGTACAGAGATTACAAAAGCCTGCAGTATTACATATCACATAACAGAGGATACCAATGAGCCTGCTGCGTGTATCTATCGGTATAACGATGCAGAAGATCACGCGGTATATTACGCAGATGACTTTGATCTGCATGAGTGGCATATAACAGATTCTTTGCGCTTCCACGATGAAAACGGTATTGTACAGAAAGCAGTTTTCACCAGAGACCTTAACGATACTCTGAAGGAATCCATCGAAGCATTAAACGGATGGATGCTCACGACAGCCCCGCAAACCGATGTTTACTCTCTCAATGAACTGGGATTCATCCATTATGCAGATGCTTCTCAGAAGGCAATAGAAGACTTTGTAGAACATTCCTATTCCACTTGCTTTAACCGTTCTGCTGACCGTGATGGACTGCTGTATTGGGCATCTCATCTCTATACACAGCAAACTGCCCCGCAGGATCTCTTATCCATCTTTCTGCAAAGTCCTGAATACATAGAGCGCAATCAGAACAATACAGGCTTCATCCTGACACTCTATCAGGCATTCCTGGACCGCTATCCCGATCCAGAGAGTCTTGCGGAATGGCTGCATATGCTGGAGAACGGAATACAGAGAGAAGCTGTCATCGGTGGATTTGCGGACAGTGCAGAGTTTGATGAGCTGCTCCGAAAAAAGCATTTATACGAATTGAAATGAATCCGGAATGTCTTGAAAATATGACATTCTTTTTTGTTATACACCTGTTTAATAACTTATTATTGTATACACTATATTCTATTGTTAAATGTAATTGGTTAATCTATTTTCTGTAAGTAGGAAAATTTATGAAACAATTGTTTATTAAATTTACAGAAATATCCAAAAGATGCTTTGAATAAGCATTTTTTTAATGATGTCATATGTCTCTTTATAAAACATAAAAAGACATAACCGAAGTAAACGGAGGGGGAAATCATGAAAGAAACAAAAAAAGTCTTTTCATTCCTGATGGCCGTCATGATGATGTTCTCCATCATCACTGTGCCGGCACGTGCGGAAGGAACTGACGAACCAGAAGAAGGGACTGGTCAGGGCTGGAGAAAATGGGTCGAGCAGCTTGAGGGCGAACCTGAAGAAGCAATGACTGTGATTCCTGGCACAGAACCTGCACCAGCACCGTCATATCCTGCTATCAATTTCAGCGATGTGGCGGTTGAAGGAAGTGACATTATAGTAAATGTCGAAGCACCGGAAGGAGCTTTACCGGAAGGCACAGAGATATCCGTAAAG